>JBHADD010000095.1:0-5852 GCA_041854925.1 Ligilactobacillus sp.
CTGCAATCGGTCCCAGGACAATCGCCAGGATCGACAAGACCATCATAACAAGGTCAAGCACCCCGTTTCCTTCGCGATCGTCATCACGTCTTCCCGGGCCCCACCACATCGCATGCGAGCCAAGGTTTGCCAAAAAAACGATCGCAGATGACAACGCCAAAGCAGTCGTTTGAAGTCTGATGTCATAGTTTCTGATATGTGAAACCTCATGCGCAATCACGCCCTCGATTTCTTCTCGATTCAACCGCTCCATCAGTCCTCTGGTGACCGCAACCGCTGCATTTTCGGGATTGGGCCCGGTCGCAAAAGCGTTCGGGCTTTGATCATCGATAATAAAAACTCTCGGCATCGGAACTCGACCAACCATCGCCATGTCTTCGACTATATGCCAGATTTCAGGCGCTTGCGACACGTCGGTAATCTCTTGCGCATTGTTCATCCCCATTACGATTTCAGTCGACTGCATCATCGTAATAAACATGTAGATGCCGCAGACAACCAGCGCAACGATGATGCCGGTAGCCATACTCGACATGTAGACATATCCGATTGCTGCTCCGATCAACCCGAACAGCGCAATGAAAAACGTCATTACCAAAATCGTCTTGCGCTTATTTGAAGCAATCTGCTGATATAACATTAAAAATCACTCACTTCTTTTAAAACGAAACTTTCGGTGCTTCCTTGGCACTTTCAGGCGTCTTCAAGTAATCAACCGGCTTCATTCCATGAATTGAAGCCACGATATTTGAAGGAATCATTTTGAGTTTTTGGTTGTATGAGGCAACTGATGAATTGTAAAGCTGACGAGAATATGAAATCTTGTTTTCAGTATTCGAAAGTTCTTCCATCAGCTTGGCAAATTCGGTATTTGCTTTCAAATCGGGATATGCTTCCTTCAAGGCAAAAATGCTCTTCAATGCGCCGGAAATCTGATTGGATACTTCCATCTTTTCAGCATGAGCATCTTCAGGCAATTGCGTCAATTGGTTGCGAAGTTCAACGACTTGCGACAACGTTTCGCGTTCATGTTTTGCATAACCTTTCGTAACTTCAACGAGGTTAGGAATCAAGTCGTTTCGACGCTGCAGCTGAACGTCGATTTGGCTCCAGGATTCGTCAGTATAAATTTTTGCCTTCTGTAATCCGTTGTAAATTGCGATGTATGCAATAACCAACAGGACAATTACTGCGATAATAATGATAACTGTCATATTTTCTCCTCCTTTATTCGAATAATAATATATCAAATAAAACCAATTTCTTATATAGTTAGAATGGATATTTCATAAATATTTAAGAATTTATCAGACGACTCATTTGCTACGAGCAAAAAGGCCCCCGTCAAAGCGACGAGGGCATATTGACAACTACATTAATTTGGCATCATGAAGCAATTCTTCGAGCCATGTTCCCTTAACTTTCTTCAAAGCACCTTTTAAAACGAACTTCGGAACCGGCAGCTCCATCTTGTCCAATGGTTGCTTATCGTTCAAATAGTACGTTGCCTTGAGCAATTCGCGAATATCATAAACGGAATTAAAGACTTCCGGAACGCCGCGGTCAACGTTGAGCAGACTGTAAACTGCTTCCATTGCCGTTCTGACCGAGTATTCCGTCGTGAATACAGTATCTCTTGTCGGTGATTCGGCAAAGTTTCCGATGAATGCCAGATTCTTTGAACCGACAGGCACAACGTCGGGCCGATCGCCCTTCTTTCTCATCTGGAAATATGAAGTTATATAAGGCATATAAACGGGAATCGTATTAACGTGCTTTTCTCCTGAATATTCCTTGATCAAATCATCAGGAACGCCCAGATGATAAAGAAGCTCCTGGGTAATCTCTTCGCCCGTGCATTCAACGACCGGCTTTTTGATATAATTGCCCGGCGTGTCTGAGAATAAAGCATAGATCCAAACGACGGTCTCGTTTTCCTTTTGATCCTTGAAGTGTGGCTGACGATGAATCGTAAAGCTCAAAACCCAATTAGAATCGGTGACGGTAATAATTCCACCGGTATTTACGCGATGCTGATGGATGCTGCGCTTGGTCAAACGTTCAAAGTATGGTTCAAGCTGTGCGTCTTTAATTGTCATCGTTGCCGAAATATACCATGCGCGCTCCGGAATGTTTTCGCAAAATACTTCAGGATGACCGAAAGCTTCGTCTTGAGCCGCTAAATTCTTCCACAATGTCCAGCTTCCGCCAAGCTTGTGCGTTACGGGCGCTTTTTTATGATGCGTGCCGTAAGTTGAGCTTTCGACGATTGAGCCGTTCGTGACGTACACAAGGTCGTCTTCCGTCAAATCCAGAGTTTTCTTCTCTCCGGCCTGCTTGTAGACAAGTTTTTTTGCAACCTTTTGTTCACCGTCTTTTTCAACGATGACGTTTTCAACTTGCGTATCGTACCAAAAGTCAACGCCATGATCTTTGAGATATGCCAAAAGAGGTTTTGTCATCGATTCGTATTGATTGTACTTGTTGAATTTGAGTGCCGAAAGATCAGGCAATCCATCGATATGATGAATGAATCTCATCGCATAACGCCGCATTTCAATTACCGAATGCCAACGTTCAAACGCAAACATCGTTGCCCAATAGTACCAGAAATTCGTCTTGAAGAACTCTTCAGAAAAGTAATCTTCAATGCTGATTCCTTCAAGCTTGTCTTCAGGAGTCATCACAAGTCTGACAATTTCGTTTGCGCATTTGCCCAAGCCGTACTGCCCGTCCGTTGGAACGCGATCACCGCGATTGTGAATCAGGCGACAGTTCGAAGAATTTGGATCATCCTTATCAAGCCAGGCATACTCATCGAGATAAGATGCTCCGGGAATCTCCAACGAAGGAATCGACCGATACATGTCCCACAGACATTCAAAGTGATTTTCCATTTCGCGCCCACCGCGAATGATATAGCCATATTCCGGGCGATTGGTTCCGTCAAGAGAACCTCCCGCTACTGGTTCTTCTTCTAAAACATGAATCTTTTTCCCTTCCATATGCGCGTCACGAACCATGAAAACTGCTGCTGCAAGTCCGGCAAGACCGCCGCCAACGATATATGCGCTCTTTTTTTCTGCGCCTTCAGGTTTTCTGGCGTCCATAAATGCCTCATAATTACCGCTTGAATGATACATGTTGTTCACCTCGTTTAAGAAAACTGTACTTCATTAACATACGATTATTATAGCATATTTTTAAGCGCTTTCATTAAAAAAAGAGTTATATCGTCAAAAATGTCGCATTCAAAGAGGCTGAGAAAAAAGTCCCGTTTCTTACTTGAATTAAACGAAATTCCGAACGAATGCGATCGATTTTCGATTGACTTTATCCGGCTTTTTTAAATGCAGTGCTGCTAAACCGATCTGTCCAAGATCTCACTCAAATTTACGGACAAAGTGCCGTTTGGGGCTGATTTGTCCGTAAGCAAAACGCATTTTACGGACAAGCCGACATTTCCCGGTGATTTGTCCGTAAATTTTTGACCATTATGATGAGGATTTACGGACAGAAGCCTCTTTTTGGAGCATTTGTCCGTAAAACTGAGTCCAAAACGGCTTAAATCTTACGGACAAACAGCGATTTTTGACCATTTTGTCCGTAATCGCCATTTTTCGAGCAGGTCGTTCCATTTTCATCGATGTGTCCGTAAACGGCACAGCTTTTGCCAAATGCAGCCGCCTGATAAATCAGTAAGCCAAGCTCTCAGTCAGATTTACCGCCAGACTATTTTGGATTATTTCCATCATGGAAGGAGATCGTCCTGCATACGAAAAACCGGATCAGATTTGCAATTGCTTGCAAATCATCCGGTTTTTCGATTTGAGACAGAGTTTTTCCCAGTCTCTTTCCGGCTGGACATAATTAAAAATGAGGTCCGCAATTACGAACCTCATCATCAGTGTAGTCAACGCTATTAGTATCCGCGTAAGTTTTTGGCGTCTGAATCAAGTTTTGCAAAGCCGGAGCCAGGTGCCTTTTTAGGTTGCTTAGCGCGGTCTTCCAAAGCCTTGCGAGCCATTGCCTTGCGTTCTTCCTTACTTAACTTCTTAGCCAATATCTTTCGCCTCTTTTCGCGATTTCCACTTGTGAATCAACTTCACGCTTTCTATTATAATCATGTAAATCGCAAGCGCAAGCAAAAACTCTCGTCAATTGAACAAAAAATTATTGACGAGTCGATCGACCTGTTTGTTTTCATGAAGCCTGGAATGCTGTGCCCTTGGTCCCTTGATCATTTTTTCCTCATAGTATTTGACACGATCTTTAATCAGCCATCTTAAAGATTTGGCTGAAGCGTTCGTCACCAAATAATCAGAATTGGTTCCGTCTTCCAAATTACCATAAATATTTAAGACAGAAACTCCCCTTGGAAAATTGTCTCTCTTTTCATAATAGCTTTGATACGCTGCATTTTTCCAGACCGGCTCCCCGTTTTCCTTGATTCTGTTTTGGTTCGGCACGTCATCCGTGAAGATTACGCCGTCAAACGGTCCCGCGATCGGAACGAATTTCTGCAGTTTCGGGCTGTTTTTGTCGCGCAAATTCAGTGCCCAAAATAACGTTACGGGTCCGCCCATCGAATGACTGACGATATTGATGCGAGAAATTCCGTAACGCTTTCTTAATTCTCCGGTAATCGTCTTCAGCCAAGCGGCCTCCTCCGGGATTTCGGCTTCGTTGTTTTCAAAGACGACCTGTATCAAAGGATGCCTGACGTCTGAATTCCACTTTCCTGAATAAGTCGTTGCTCCTTGCGGGGAAACCTTGACTTTGAGCACTTTCTTTGCGCCCTTTTCATCTTCTGCAGATTCGATCAGCTGATCGGTCGACCTTTCATTTCCGTGCCAACCGTGAATATAAAGCGTCGGCACCGGCATTGCCGAATACTTCTTCTCGACTGCTTGTCCGGCCTTGATTACGGGACTTTGAACTTTTTGATACGTGAAAAGGATTATTGCCAGGCACCCCGCCACCATTGTCGCAACGTACAATAAAAGATTTTTTCTTTTTTTCTTCAGATGTTTCGCCATTTTTTCCTCTTTGTTATTGCATAAAATTCAGATTGCACTTAAAATATTAACAATACTAAGACTATCACTTATTTAAGACTTTTTGAACCTTGAGGTGACCAAAATGATCGTCAAAGAAACAACTTCAACCAACAGTCCCATCTATGAAGATGCATTGTCGATTCGTCATGAAGTCTTTATCACCGAACAAAACGTTCCGTTAGAACATGAAATCGAAGGCGAGGAGGGCAAATATTATTTTGTCGGCTACGTCGGAACAACTGCCGCCGTTTGTGCCAGAGCTTTTCTGGAATCTCCCGGAATCTGGCACGTTCAGCGCGTCGCGTGCCGCAAGGAATATCGTGGCAAGCATCTTGCGAGCGAATTGATGCGTTTTATAGAAGAAAAAGCTTCTGATTCAGGCATCAAGCTGATCACGCTCGGAGCACAGGATCAGGCTGCTCCCTTTTATGAACGACTCGGTTTTAAAACGATCGGCGAATGTTTTTTTGATGCCGGCATCCCCCATCATCGCATGGACAAGGAAATTTGACTTGCAAAAAATCCGTCAGTGCGTTATGATGGTTGCATGCGATGAGTCGAGAGGGACCAGGCAACTTCGGTTGTTCCGCCGCGGCGGCTAGTGGTCATTTTTCGAAGCGGGGCACAATGTTGCCGGATTGCAACGTGCCTGGTCGGATGCATTGTGGAGTGCTGCCGGCCCTCCGTCATCGATGGAGCGCATGGGACTTTTGCGGCAATGATTGCCGCAGAAGTCCCTTTTTTGTTTTTAATGACGTTTTACGGGCAAATTTCCAAAATCGGCTTTTTGCC
>JBHADD010000096.1:0-5047 GCA_041854925.1 Ligilactobacillus sp.
GCGTCTTGCCGCTTCCGGCACCGGCCATGATCAAAAGCGGTCCTTCCGTACAAACAACGGCTTCTCTTTGCTTATCATTCATTCCGTTCAATAAGTCATTTTGCGTCAAGTTGTTCAATCCCCTCTGAAAGTAATCAATCATTTCTTATTATACCAAAAAAGGCTCATTAGTTCTTTTAAAATTGCTTTAAAAGGACTTGTTTTCCCCGCTTCTTTGCGTTTTTCGATGCTGATTCCGAGCATGAAAAATGCAGAGCACACAGCCGCAAACGTTGCCTTGCAGACGGCCGATTCCCGCAGCAGTTTCCTGACAAATTGTGGAAATGAACACTTTGTCAGGAACCCGGAATGAGAAAGCGTCGAGATTACGGGCAAATCTCAAGAATCGGCATTTTGCCCGTAACCGGAGCCTGGTTTTTACGGGCAGATTTCAAAAATCAACGTTTTGCCCGTAATCGGAAACGAGCACTGAATTTCTAGCACACAAAAAAACAGCCGTCGAATCACGGCTGCCTTCATATCAACATGTTTACTCTTCTTCTGTTTTTGTTTCATCCCAGATTCCGGTTGCTTCGATTTGTGCGGCCGCTTTTTCGGGCGTCTCGGCAGAAACGAGCACATAGCCTTCTCTTTCGACCGGGCGCAGCGTTTCAGGAATTCTGAAGAACCGGTATGACCAATTGGATTTCAGCGACCATTGAAGCCGCACCTTCTCGAGATCGGCCGTTGATACGATGACCATTGCGCCACTGGTACGCGGCACTGCATTTTCCAAAGGCATCTTGGCCAAAGCTCGCAAATGTTGCTCAAACATCGACACGCTTGATGCCTGCTCAAGCACGTAACCCGGAACGCTAAGCGCCGGAACCAGGCGTTTGACGTAAAGCGTGCCTTCAGCCGTCAAAAAGAACGCCACCTGCATGACGCCGACATAGCTCAATCCCTTGACGATTTCCTTGGCAATGCGCTTTGCTTCTTGTTCGATCGTCTCAGCCACTTTGGCCGGTGCAAGCGTTTCATGCAGGACTCTGTCACGATAGACGTTCTCGATCAGCGGGAAGAAATTCACTTCTCCGTCAGCATCCCTGGTCAAAACGACCGAAAGCTCTTTGGCGCATTCGACCCACGATTCAAGAATATAGGTTCCAAGATCGATGATGTCTGCGCATCTTGCAATATCTGTCTGCTTGGTAATCATTTGCTGCCTTCTTTTGCCAAAGCCTTTTTGAATCGGCTTTAAAACGCAAGGATACCCGATTGAGCCAATTTCTTGATAAATGTCGTCCAAACTGACAATCGTCGCATAAGGCGCAATGTTAACGTTCAACTGCTCAAAAAATGCTCGCTCAAGCAGTCTGTCCTGAGTAATCTCAAGCGTCTCGTGTCCTTGCGGGACTTTCGTGAAACGTTCGAGAAACTCGACCGTTTCTGAAGCAATGTTTTCTGATTCATATGTGACGACATTGCATCTTTGCGCAAAATCCTGTAATTTTTCCTTGTCATTCATGCGACCAACGATTTTGACGTCTGCCTCTGACAACGTCGGCACGCTTTGGCCGGTGCAATATGCTGCCACTTTAAAGCCCATCTTCTTGGCGGCCTGAGCCAACATAATCCCGTTTTGGCTATCCCCGATAATTCCGATCGTATCACCTGGGAACAACATCGCATTTTCCATTCTGCCACAACCTTCTCGTTTCATATTTATAAGATAATTTTACCACAACCAATCGTATCAAAGCATTTATCAGAGCATTCAAAAAGAACTTTTACCATTTTTTAAGCAAAAGTCCTCTTCTTATCCATCAATTATTCTTTATCCAAGCCCTTCTTGCCGTTAAAGATGAGGTTGAGCAAGACAGAGCACAAACTGGCAACGACGATTCCGTTTCCTAAGAAAAGCTGCAGCGTCTTAGGCAAGGCTTGGAAAATCCCCGGATAAACCGAAACGCCAAGACCGAGCCCGATTGAAACAGCCACGATCAAAATATTGTGCTCATCTTTAAAGTCAACGTCAAATAGCATTCTGATGCCTTGAACGCTGATCATCGCAAACATCACCAGCATCGCCCCGCCCAAAACGGGCGTTGGAATAATCGTCGCAAGCGCACCGACTTTTGGCAAAAGTCCCATGAGCATCAACAGTACGGCAGACCAGTAAATCGGGCGTTTGGTTTTGATGCCGGAAAGCTCAATCAGTCCGACGTTTTGCGAAAAAGTCGTATAAGGGAAGGTGTTGAACACACCGCCTAAAATAACCGCAAGCCCTTCAGCACGATAACCATGTTTGAGATCGTCTGCCGTGATGTCTTTGTCAAGCAGATTGCCCAGCGCAAAGAAAACCCCCGTCGATTCGACCATCGAAACAAGCGAAATGATGATCATTGTTACCGAAGACGACCACTCAAATTGAGGAACGCCGAAATAAAACGGCTGCGGCAAGTGGAACCAGGCTGCTTCGCTGACAGGAGAAAGCGAAACCATCCCCATTAAAAATGCAACGAGCGTTCCGACGATCAGCCCGATCAAAACGGCAATCGACCGAACAAAGCCTTTTCCTAAAACCTGAACTCCCAAAATAATCGCAATCGTCAAAAATGCGCAAAAAAGATTTTTTGGAGCACCAAACGCTTTAGCCGTTGCATCCCCGCCACCCATGTTTTGCACGGCAATCGGAATCAGCGTCAAACCGATGACCGTAATCAGCGTTCCGGTAACGACCGGCGGGAACAAGCGCTTGATTTTTGAAAATTGCCCTGCAACCAAAAAGACAAAAAACCCGGCGACGATGATTGCACCGTACATCGTGCCAATCGTAAACTGTTTGCCGATCATCTTAAGCGGTTCGACCGCTTGAATTGCGCATCCCAAAACAACCGGAAGCCCGATCCCAAAATAACGGTTGCGTGCGAGCTGCAAAAAAGTCGCCAACCCGCACATGAAAATATCGATTGAAACAAGATACGTCATTTGTTCGGCATTAAAATTCAGAGCCGTGCCGATCAACAGCGGAACGGCAACAGCGCCGGAATACATGGCAAGCAAATGCTGCAATCCTAAAACGGCGGCTCTTCCCTGACTAACTTCTTTTTCCATAACTATTCTTCCCCCACAAAATGCACGGTGTCGTTTTCAAATGAAGAAATGCGTGCCAGAGACTCCAGACGAATTCCCTGCCCTTTGATCCAATCGGCACCTTCCTGGAACGATTTTTCAACAACGATTCCCACGCCTTCAACCTTGACGTCAGCCTGCTTGCAGATTTCAAGCATTCCTTTGACTGCTTGCCCGTTAGCCAAAAAATCGTCGATAATCAAGACATGATCATTTTTTGACAAAAACTTGCTGTCAACGGAAATCGTATTTGTCACTTTTTTCGTATATGAGTAAACCTCTGCAGTGTAAGTCCTGTCATCAAGCGTTGCCGGTTTTTTCTTTCTGGAAAACAAAACCGGCACGTTCATGACGAGTCCGGCCATAATTGCGGGGGCTATCCCGGAAGCTTCGACCGTCAAAATTTTGGTGACGGGACATTCTTTAAACAAACGTGCAAATTCCTGACCAATCTCATACATCAATTGCGGATCAATCTGGTGATTCAAAAACTGGTTAACCTTTAAAACGTTTCCCGGCAAAACGACGCCATCTTGACGAATGCGATCCTCAAGCAATTTCAAAATAATTCCTCCTCGTGCATCGTACGAAATAAAATTGCAAACAAAAAAAGGCTTTCCTTACCCTCAACAGTAAAAAAAGCCAATAAACCTAGCTATTCTTACTCATAGTCCAAGATTTACGGCCTTGGGTAGAAACTTGCCGACCATATTACGGCATTTATACAAGTAACACTAGCATAGGATAACATATTCCAAATTATTCTTCAATGATAGCCAGCTAAAAGACCCTTTGCTTTCAGATAAGAAAAAGCCGTTCCACAACCGGACGCATCAAAGCTCAAAGCGAATCGTACCGGTTCAAATCATATTCTTCAATCAAAGAAATCAGCTTCTGCGCATATCCAGGATCGGTTGCGTAGCCCTTATCCTGAAGCGCCCAGGCTGCCTGTCTGTAATCGGATGCCTCAAGCACCGAACGATAATGTTCCTTATCCCATTGCGTTCCGTTCAAAAAAAGCTGCGTGTGTGCTCTGACTGAATCATCCCAACTGCTGTATGTAGCAAAACGTGCCTTAACGGTTATCCACTGTCCATTGACATATTCCTGCGTCGTCAGCAGCACGCTGTTTGCCTGATTGCTTTTGATTCCAAACAAGTTGTTATATTTGGAAGAAAGTTCGCTTCTTCCCCAATCAGATTCCAAAGCAGCCTGAGCTAAAGTAATGCTTGAAAATACGTGATGCTGTCTTTGCTGCTCTTGCGCAACCGGCACGAGCACTTTGATGAAGCTTGATTTATCAGAGTTGTTTTTAGCATCCTGTTCCGTTTGCGGTTCGGAATTTTGAACGTTGCCAACATCCAAAACCCACTTCGTCAATTGCACGCTGATTAATGCAACGACTAGCAAAATTAAAATAATGTCAGGATACTGAAGCTTGCCATTGACAATCAGAAAGCCTCTCTTCTTTTTTGGATAATTTTTTTTACGTGCCACAAAGTCTCACCCCACAAGCACTGAACAGATTGCGCAAAACGATTATTTCTTTTCGAGTCTTGACAGCAGCGGAACGGAAATTGTCGGACCAACGATTCCGGCCAAAATAGCTTCAGGAACGCCATTCGTTCCGATAACTCCGAGCAGATACGGTAAAAGTGCTTTGACGTCAAGCGAATACAACGCCTGCGACTGTCCGCGATAGAGCAGATAAATCAAGCCGAGCACAAAAATCGTATTCGTCATCGCACCGAGAATCGATGCAACGCACATTGCCGGAACTTTTTTAATTTTATTTCTGAGAAAAATAAACGCATAACCGGCAACGACTCCGATTAAAATCCTCGGCACGACCGATACCAACGGATTGACGAAGACGATTGTTGCCAAAGGACTCGTTGGCCAGACGTAGGCTCTGATAAACGTGATGATCCCC
>JBHADD010000097.1:0-4063 GCA_041854925.1 Ligilactobacillus sp.
ATCCGGCGACGACGATTATTTTGGGATTCTCATATATTGTGACGATTGTTTATGGCGGCAGTTCAGTTTTAAACGGAACGATTTCAATCGGGCAGCTCGTATCGTTTGTTTCCTATTTGTCTGAACTGATTTGGCCGATGTTTGCTATCGGGCGGCTGTTCAACATTCTTGAACGCGGCACCGCCAGCTACGATCGAATCATGCTGCTTCTTGGGGAAAAGAATCACTGGGTTCAGGCAAAACTTGAAGAACATGCCGATGTTGAAGGCGAGCTTGCATTTGACATTAAGGAATTTAAATATCCCGATCAAAAAGATCGCGGCGTCAATTTGCAAAATGTCAAATTTGAGGTAAAACCGGGCAAGGTTCTTGGAATCGTTGGTCGGACCGGTGCCGGAAAATCCACGATTTTGCGCCTTTTGATGCGCGAATTTGATAGTTATGACGGCAAGATTACATTTGGCGATCATGATATTCGCGATTATCAAATGCAGGATTTTTTGACGCAAATTGGTTATGTTCCGCAGACAAGTTTCTTATTTTCAACGAGTATTTGTGAAAACATTCGGTTTGCCAAACCTTTGGCCGATCAAAAAGAAGTCGAAGAGGCTGCCTATGCTGCCGATCTTGATGAAGACATCGTTCAGATGCAGGAAGGTTATGATACTGAAGTCGGGGAAATGGGCGTCTCTCTTTCAGGAGGGCAAAAACAACGCCTGGCCATTGCCAGAGCGCTGATGGTTTCACCGGAACTTCTGATTTTGGACGATTCTCTTTCTGCGGTCGATGCCAAAACGGAAAAGCACATTCTTGAACGAATCAAGAAAAATCGTGCGGATCGCACGACAATCATGGTTGCCAGCCGTTTGAGCTCGGTTATGGGAGCCGATGAAATCATCGTAATCGATCATGGGACAGTCGTTGAACGCGGAACGCATGAGCAGCTTGCAAAAAACGGCGGCTGGTATCAAAAAACGTTTGAGATGCAGCGGCTTGAGCAGAATATCGGAAAGGAGGATGAGGCATAATGAAACATGAGTCGGTTTGGGCAAGATCGTTTACCAGAAAAGAGCAAAAAACGATTATTAAACGCCTGATTCCTTACGCAATGGAATTTAAAGGGCAGTTCATTACGGCAATTGTGTTTGCGCTTATTCTGAGTCTGATCAATATCGCATTGCCTGGTGCATTGCAATACTACCTTGATCATTACCTAACGAATTCAAACACGACGATGAATATGATCTGGGCATTTGCCGGACTGTATTTTTTAGGAACGATCATTAAAGCGGCAACGCAGTTCATACAACAATTTGCCTTTGGAATGGGGGCCGAACGAACTCTTGAAAAAATTCGCGTTGAACTTTTTAAAAAGCTCCATACGTTGGGACTCAAATATTTTGATAACGTGCCTGCAGGTTCCATCGTTTCAAGGGTTACAAACGATACGAAAACGTTATTTGATTTTTGGACGCTTTTTTTGACGATCTTTGTCGCAAGTTTTTCAGTTATTTCAGCATTTTTCGCAATGGCAAGCGTGAGCGTTTCATTAGCTTGTTTGACTTTGCTTTTTTTGCCGATGCTCTTTGCGACGACTTATCTTTATGAAAAATTAAGTTCCAAAATTTATCGGCGCCTGCGCGAATATCTCAGTCGAATCAACACTAAACTGAACGAATCTTTGATGGGAATCAGCATTATTCAGCAATTCAGGCAACAGGAGCGAATCACGCATGAATTTGAAGATGAAAACGAAGCATATATGCAGATGCGTTTCAAGATGATCAAGATCAACTCGTTGCTGCTCTTCCCGATCGTTACGTTATTGTTCAATTTGGCTGAGTTGGTAACTTTGACGTATTTTGGCGTGCAAGGATTGGATAATTTCGTCAAAGCAGGCGTTATCTATGCTTTCTTATCATATGTGCAAAATTTCTTCAATCCGATGACGAACGTGATGGACTATATGTCCGTTTTTCAAGACGGGATTGTTGCCGGAAGCCGCATTTTGAAAATCATGGACGAAAAAACGTCCGCCCCTAAGCAAAACGAAGATTCTGATGCTGAAATTACTGCCGGGCGAATCGAGTTTAAGGATGTTGTTTTTGGTTACGATGAAGACAATCCGGTTTTGAAAAACATCAATTTCACCGTTGAACCAGGGCAGACAGTTGCTTTGGTCGGACATACCGGCAGCGGCAAAAGTTCGATCATCAATGTTTTAATGCGCTTTTATGAATTTTCAAGCGGTCAGATTTTAGTTGACGGGCATGACATCAGAGACTATTCGACTGCCGAACTGAGGAGCAAGCTGGGACTTGTTTTGCAAGAGCCTTTCTTGTTTTACGGCGACATCAAGACGAATATCAGGATGTATGATAAGTCGATTACCGATGAACAAGTCAAAGAAGCAGCTGAATTTGTCAATGCTTCGTCATTTATCGAAAAACTTCCGCAAAAATATGATTCAAAAGTTTTTGAACGCGGAGGAGCTTTTTCAGCCGGACAAAGGCAGCTTCTGTCATTTGCGCGAACGATCGTCAGAGATCCCAAGATTTTGATTCTCGATGAAGCAACGGCAAATATTGACACCCAAACCGAAATGATGATTCAGCACGGGATGAATCAGATGCGAAAGGGCAGAACGACGATTGCGATTGCCCACCGTTTGTCAACAATCAAGGATGCAGATTTGATTCTCGTTCTTGACAAGGGCAACATCGTTGAACGCGGAAATCATGAAAGCCTGCTTGCTTTGAACGGACGCTATGCCGAGCTTTATCGCATGCAAAGCGCGCAAACCCAAGGGCAGGGCGCATAAAAATCAATTCGAATTAAAGAAAAATACCTGTTGCATCTTCAGGGAGATTGCAGCAGGTATCTTTTATATTTGAGGATATTTGCGAATTGACGCTGACAAAATATAAAACCGCCGGAGAAACTGACGGTCACGGTTATTTTTTCGGACGCGGATCGACATAATGGTAATTCGGGTCGATCTCTTTATCGAGCTTATCGAATGCCTGATTCATTTTTTCAAGAATTTCAGCTTGGTTTTCATCCGTCAGTCTCATTTTACGATCGACTTCGATCGGATCGCCGAAACGAACCGTAATTTTTTGTCGTTTGCATAAATCTTTAAAGGTTACGGGTCCTTGATAGACGACTGGAACAAGCGGGACTCCGGAAAGTTTTGAAATCAAAACGGCGCCGCCTTTGAGGTTTTGACTGTGGCGCGTGCCGGACGGAAAGATTATGAGCGACAACGCGGTGTTTTTAAGCAATTTGACGGGTTTTTTGATGGCAGATGCTCCTGGATTTTCTCGATCGACGGGAAAGGCATTGGCATGAACCAAGATGAATTTCAGGACTGGATTTTTAAAAAGTTCCTTTTTGGCCATAAAACAAAATTTTTTCGGTGATGCTGCCAAAGCGAAGTAAATCATGTCAAACCAAGCACGGTGTGGTGCAACCAGGATATAATTTCCCTCTGGAAGTTTATCTTTATTTTCATAATGAGCGTTGCCGTTTAAAACGAAGACGATAAATCGCGCAACGACTCTGATAAAAGAATAGAACAAATTTTTTCTTCCCTTCAAAATGTATTCATACCTAATATTAAAATGAAACGACATAAATTACAAGTTTTTCGAAAAGCTGACCAGGAAATGGTATAATATACAGATATCCTAAACAAGTGAACGAGGGAACAGAAATGGATGTTGAAATTCATGCAAATGAGCGCGTCGATGCGCTTTTTTCAAACGGCATAAAGATTATTCAAAGCAGCGAGGTGTTTTCATTTTCATTAGATGCCGTTTTATTGGCTGATTTTACCAACCCGGCTAAGAAAAAGGAGCAGAAAATAGTTGATTTATGTGCAGGAAACGGAGCTGTCGGTCTTTTTTTGACGCCAAAATCCAGTGCGCAAATCTACGAAGTCGAAATTCAGCCGCGGTTGGCGGACATGGCGAAAAGAAGCGTTGTCCTAAACGGTTTGGAAGAGCGTGTAACGGTGATCAACGATGATTTGAACAACGTTTTGGACCATTTGGCAAAGGAC
>JBHADD010000098.1:0-4129 GCA_041854925.1 Ligilactobacillus sp.
AAAACAGCAATTGCCAAATTTTCGGCACAAAAACAATTGCACCGACAATCACTGAAAATACAGCTGCTAAAAGTACTCCGCCTGCAGCGGTATCCTTGGCCTTTTTTGCCAAGGGATGCTTTTTATATTCACTGGCGAGATCAACGGCATTTTCAATCGCCGTATTCCAAATCTCGCTTGCCAAAACAAAAAAGATGCTCAATAAAAGCCAAAGCCACTCGTTTGCCGAAACATGGAACAAGCACCCCATGATTACGACCAAAATCACTGAGCCAACATGAAAACGCAGATTACGTTCCTCACGATAAGCTGTCACCAATCCCTCTACCGCATATTTGAAAGAGCTGACAAAGTGACGGTTTTTCCAACGGCTAACGAACTTTGAACGTTTTTTGCTATCTCGTAAGCCCATAGGCATCAAGAATCTCTCGTTGAAGACCAAACATTTCCTTTTCGTCGTCTTCTTTCATATGGTCGTATCCGTTCAAATGCAAAAATCCGTGCACGACCAGAAAACCTAGTTCGCGCTCCTCTGAATGGCCCAAATATTCAGCCTGTTCCTTGACCTTGTCCATTGAAACCATGATGTCGCCAATATTTTTGGGGATGTCAAACTCTTCATCTTCAGGCAAGATAATCGGAACTTCATCGGGATCATCTTCTTCGATTGCAAAGCTGATGACATCAGTCGGCTTGTCGACCCCGCGATATTTTTTGTTGATTTCATGGATATGTTCATTATCCATCAAAGTGACCGACATCTCCGTATCTTCAGGAAGATTGAGATAGCTGCCCGCAAAGTTCAAAATATCTTCAATCAGCTTGATTTTTTCATCAGGAACATTCTTCGTGTCGTCATAAATTTCCAAATCCATTGATGCTAGTCCTCATTTTCTGTTTTATTATGCTTTTCGTAGGCACTGATAATCTCTGAAACTACCGGATGCCGCACGACGTCAGCGGCGTCAAAATGAACGAAACCAATATGCGGAAGATTACTCAACACGTGCTCTGCATCGACGAGTCCGCTTTGCTTATGTCCGGCCGGCAAATCGATTTGCGTCTTATCACCGTTAACGATCATTTTCGAACCAAAACCAAGACGCGTCAAAAACATCTTCATCTGCGCTCTCGTTGTATTTTGCGCTTCATCCAAGATCACGAAGACATTCTCAAGCGTCCGCCCGCGCATATATGCCAAAGGAGCAATTTCGATGACTCCGCGTTCAATCAAGCGCTCAGTATGTTCCGCACCAAGAATCGAATTCAATGCATCGTAAATCGGGCGCAGATAAGGATCAACTTTTTCTTTCAAATCACCTGGCAAAAAGCCCAGCGATTCTCCAGCCTCGACTGCAGGCCGCGTCAATACCAAACGTTCGACTTCATGCCGTTTCAGTGCCGCAACTGCCATCACGACGGCCAAATAAGTCTTACCTGTACCGGCAGGACCGATTCCGAAGACGAGATCGTTATGTTTGACTGCTTGAACATATTGACGTTGACTGTAATTTTTTACGCGGATGCTTCGACCTTTGCGATCCCTGATCAAGGTATCCGTATAGAGATCTTGAAAATACTCCAACGTCCCTTTTTCGGACATCGTCATTGCCGAAACGACGTCCGCATTGCTGATCGTCACGCCTTTTTTCAAAAGTTCAGCCAGCTGTGCTAAAATCTCCTTCGTTTCCAAAACATCATCCTGACCGCCCTCGATTTTGACATGATCTCCGAACGAGCTGACGATAACGTTTTTCCCTTCTTCAATCAGCTTCAAATAAGCGTCATTGATTCCGAAAAGCGAAACTGCCATCTGCGGATCAGCGATCGTAAATTCTTCTTCAATTACGGTTCCTTCTGACAAATAAGAGCACCCCTTTTGCCGCGGCCGCGTCAGCCTGAACATGCAACACGTCGAACTCTCCAGGCCACAACGCGACCGTTGCTTCTTTGAAATATGATTCTCACCTATATGTATTATACTTACAGTAAGCCATTTTAGCAAACCGCAGACAAAAAAAGCCAGGGAATTTATTCCCTGGCTCCAGGATGCTCGTTAACCAAGCAATTCCTTAACCGTGGCATTAATCAGCTTGCCGTCAGCCTTGCCTTTGAGCTTAGGCATCACGGCACCCATAACTTTGCCGAAATCAGCTTTAGACGTTGCCCCAACCGTTTTGATTGTTTCTTCAACAACGGCCTTTACATCATCTTCGCTCAATTGAGCAGGCATATAGCCTTGCACAACTGCGATTTCGCCCTCAAGTTCTTGGACTGAATCATCACGCCCAGCAGCTTTCGATTCTTCAAGAGAATCCTTACGTTGCTTCAATTCACGAGATAACACGCCGACTTCTTCGTCAGGAGTCAAATCGTGTCCAACGCTGATCTGCTCATTTTGAACTGCAGCTTTAAGCATTCGAACAGTCTTCAAACGATTCTTGTCCTTGGCTTTCATAGCTGCAACCATATCTTTTTGCAATGAATCCAATAAACTCATCACAACCTGCCTCCTCTAGAAACTAGAAACGGCGCTTGTTTTTGCGCTTTCTTGCTGCTTCGGACTTTTTCTTACGTTTTACACTTGGCTTCTCGTAAAATTCACGTTTCCGATATTCTTGCAAAGTACCTGTTTTTGAAACGGAACGTTTGAAGCGACGAAGAGCGTCATCAAGAGATTCGTTTTTACGAACGACTGTCTTTGACATGGTTGTTTCCCTCCCTCCGAGCTTAAATGTAACCGTCTTATTGTCTATTTCGTATATCACAAACATCAACAGCTCTTTTTCATTATACATAAATGAGAATATCGCGTCAATATAACTTTAACAATTTCTTAATTTATTTAGCGAAATTTATTTATTTTGATGAATAATTCCAGCAAATATAGTATAATAGAGTTAAAGAAAGCGTTTACTGAAAGGAGAGACCCCCTATGTCAAATGACAACGTAATCAATGTTTATATTATTTCCGATTCTCTTGGCGAAACAGGCAACAACCTCGCTCAAGCAGCCATCGTTCAATTTCCGAAAGCCAATTTTAAGGTTCATCGCTATCCGCTGATCAAAACGATTTCGATTCTGACGGGTATTTTGCATAAAGCCACGCGTGAAAATGCAATTATCGTGCACACTTTTTCAGATAATGAACTTTCGGCTTTTGCAAACGACTATTGCAAAGAAAACAATCTTGCGGTCATCGATGCTTTAAGCGGCATCATCGATCTTTTGACGGAGCGTACCGGAGACGAACCGCTTCACAAGGCCGGCATCAACCACAACACGGATCACGAATACTTCAAGCGCATTGAAGCCATTGAGTTTGCGGTGACTTATGACGATGGCAAAGATCCGTCAGGCTTTCTGAAAGCAGACATCGTCCTCTTGGGCGTTTCAAGAACTTCCAAAACGCCTTTGTCCTTGTTCTTAGCAAACCGCGGCTATAAGGTTGCCAACCTCCCGTTGGTGCCAAAGACCCGCATTCCTGATCAGATCTATCAGGTTGACCCAAAGAAAATCTTCGGTCTGACCAATGATCCATCGATTTTGAACAACATCAGAAGAGAGCGCATGATTTCTTACGGCTTGAATCCTGATACGAATTATTCCAATATGGACAATATTCAGGCCGAGCTCGATTTTGCCATGGACCTTTACAAAAAACTCGGCTGCCTGATCATCAACGTTGCCAACAAGTCGATTGAAGAAACCGCAACTCTCATTACTGAAAGTCTCGAAGAACCCGAAGACTGATTTTTCATAAAATGCAGTTCCGCTTCCAAATGAATCCTCAGGAACAAAAAAAGCCGTCACGAATTTTAAGATGTGCCTTCTTTACCGTGTCACTGGTAAGGAGGGCATTTTTATGCGTTATTTCTGCGACCGGCAGATTGCAAGAAATAATTTGAACAAACTACGATATATTTTTAATTGAAAAAACATCCTGTTTTCATAGACAATACTTATAATCTATTCTGATTCCATAAATTCTGTCCATCATTCTCTCTCGTTTGTTATTTTAAACTTATGCATGATGATGTTAATATTCCTTTCTGATCGTATTTTTCCTTGACAAAAAGGTTAAGAGATAGTTAAGATTTAAACCGTTGGCGTTATCTTTACATTTGA
>JBHADD010000099.1:0-3679 GCA_041854925.1 Ligilactobacillus sp.
GATATTTTTACTTTCCTTAAGCGGGGATTCGCCCGTCCCAAATGTTGCGCCTTTAATCTCAAGATTTTTTGCACCAAATAAAGAGCGTTCGCCTTCATAATATTCGTTCATTTAAATTTTATCCAACTATTTTACCCGATTGAACAAAACAGACGCTGCCTGAAAAAAGGCGTAATACGAAATCTGTCAGTTAGCTGTAATGATATTGTATTACATCAAGTTGACTTTAAGTCAAGCGTCATTTTGAATCAGCGTTGCCGAAATTTATCATCCGAATTTAATCTAAACATTTTAAGCTGCACCAAAAACAATTATATATACCGCACTGTACATCACATTTAAATTAGACTTAATTAAGGATATTAAATATAAATACAATTCATCCGATTATGTAAAGTGTAGGTTGCTAAATACACCAGTCCAACATGAAAGGAAAGGATTATTCATGAATCATATCAAGAAAAAGAGCAAAAACAAATCGATTGCTCATGCTTTAGTCAAGCTGCTCATTTTTTGCAGTTTCATTCCCATCTTCATTATATTCGTCGTATCATATCTCACTTTCTCGAACGTTTTGATCACCCGAAACAACATGACCAAGACAAGTTCCGTCGGAATCATTCAAAATGAAAGGCTGAAACTGAATACCCAAACCTCTTCAACGCTTAAATCGGTCGCAAAAGTAACAATGCTCAACGGATCAAAATTTGATGCAGCCCAAATCGGCGGCATCTTAAAGCTTGTTGCAACCAGTAACAAGGACATCCTCGGGGCAACATTCGTGGATTCAAAAAATCACGTCATAAGCACGACACAATCAGAAAACTATGCCAATGCTAAGAATGCTGAATGGTATAGAAAAGCTGTCAGAAACGAAGGCAAAATCATTTGGACAAGCCCATACCTTGATGAACGAACTGACAGTTACGTTACAAGCTGTGCCGTTGCGGTTCGTAATCAAAGCAATCAGCTAGGCGTCGTCAGTCTTGAAATTACATACAAGAACATCGAATTTGTCGTTAAAAAAATGAAAGTCGGCAAAACGGGACGCGTCGCACTTGTTTCAAAATCAGCACGCGTCTTAGCCTCAAGACATACTACGAGCAGCGACATCACTAAAAAAGTTCCGACTGAAATCAATGCATTCAAGCGTGGCAATGACGTTTCAAACGATCCTGTCTTCAAGGCAATTAAAAATGCTCCGACAAGACAAGGCTATATCAGAGTTTCAAACGGTAAAGCCGAATACCTCAGCATTGCAGAAGAAAACTCGGGAAACATCTTCAACTTATTGAATCCCAACGCCGGAATTGCCGACGTCTACTACGATAAGGGAGCAAAAGACAGCAATTCATGGGCAGTGGCCGCCGTTGCCAAAAATGATCTGTACCATGAACGATATGATCTTGAAAAATGGATTCTCATCATCGCAGTCGTTATCATGCTCGTCATCGTTGTTTTGTCAGAATTCATCAAAAAATCACTGCGTTCAGGCACAAAATATTTTGTCGACGTCTTTGCTTCCAGCGCTAAAGGAAACCTCTCACTCGTTTCAGACGACATCGGCAACGACGTTTCAGGAGCGGAACGCTTCGGCAGAAAATTGTTTGTTCCAACAAAGGATGGCAATGAATTCGGTCAGATCGTCTATGCATACAACATGATGGTCAAATCAATGGTTGAACTGATTCATAATGTTCAAAAGCAAAGCAAAAATGTTGCACAAATGTCTGATTCATTGCTTGAACTTTCCAAACAAACCGGAAAGGCTACTGAAGAAGTATCTCAAACCATCACCGGAATTGCTGACGTCACAAGCTCACAAGCAGAAGAAACACAAGAAAGTGTAACGAAACTGAAAGAACTTTCAGAAATTATCGATCAGCTTCACACAAACGTCATGAAAATGAATGAAGAAGCAAAACAAAGCTCAGAAATCAATCAAGAAAACATGAACACGATGGATAAAGTCAACAGCAGCTGGTCAGAAGAACTGAGTGCCATGGAAAAATTGATGCATAGCGTTGAAGAAATGAATACCAACGTCCAAGACATTACCAAGATCATCAACGTCATCAATGAAATTTCGCGCCAAACCAACCTGCTTGCCTTAAACGCTTCAATTGAGGCTGCAAGTGCCGGTGAAGCAGGCAAAGGATTCTCGGTCGTTGCCGCAGAAATCCGCAAGCTCGCAGAACAAAGCGCTGCATCAACCAAGGAAATTGAAGCAATCATTGCCAATATCCAAGCACAGTCAAGCAGCATGGTCGATCAGACGAACGCTTCGCTTGAAGGAGGACAAAAACAATCCAAACTCATTCAAGAAGCAATCAAGTCGACTATGGAAGTCTTTAAACGCAATCAATCGATGGCAAACGGAATCTCCAATGTCGAACAAGCCAGCGGAAATATCGAAGACGTTCAGAATCAAGTTCTTGAGGGCCTTGAAAGCATCTCTGCTTCAACTCAGGAAAACGCTGCCGGAACTGAAGAGGTTTCAGCAAACTCGGAAGAAGTTCTCGCAACGATGGACGAATTCACGCAACACGTTTCCGACCTCCGCGATATTTCGGCAACTCTTAAGGAAGAAACCGATAAATTCCGATTGTAAACAACTTAATTAAATCTAAACATTCTAAAAAAGCCCATGACAGAAATTATTCGTTCCATGTCATGAGCTTTTTAGCATGCACTAAGTCGTTTCATCATGAATTTAAATCAGCAATTTAGTTTTCATCATTTTTCCTTTTGTCTTTCGGATGATAGAACATTCTTCCATCCATTGCAAACAGTCTTTCCGTAAAGGCTCCGCCCTCAGTTCTTGCAACCGAGTTTCCGATCATCTGTATCGACGCGTCCAAGTTGTCAAGCTGATGAAGAACGTCAGCCTCAAGCAAAAGCGGCTTCACCGGGGAACCATACTCAAGCAGTCCATGATGCGAAACAATCATATGTCTCAACAAAACAGCATCCTCTGAATCCAGATCAACGTCTAATTTTTTCATTGCCAAGACAATCTGCTCATCAATCAAAACGATATGCCCGAGAAGATTTCCTTCAAGAGTGTATGTCGTTGCCACCGGTCCCGAAAGCTCCAACGTCTTGCCCATATCGTGCAGAATCGCACCTGCATAAAGCAAAGATTTATTTACCTCAGGGTATTCCCCGGCAACTGCTTCTGCCAGGCGTAAAATTGAAAGCGTGTGATAGGCTAATCCGCCTGAATAGGCATGGTGATTTGACTTGGCAGCAGGAAAAACCAAAAACCGCTCTGAATTTTCTTGAAAAAGAAGCTTGACCACGTCATGCCACGTTTTGTTATCAATTTTCTCCAAATACTCTTCCAGTTCCTCTTTCATTTTGCGAATTTCCTCCGGCGCATCCGGAACGTAAAGCCTCGGATCTTTTGGTTCGTCTTCTTTTGCCAAGCGAAGATGCGCAATCTTAATCTGCGGATTATTTTGATAATTCTCGCGCTTTCCCTTCAAATAAACGACATTGCCAGCTTTGAACTGTTCAATGTCTTTTGCGGTCGCATCCCAAAATTTGGCGCTGATTACGCCAGATTTATCTGAAAAATTGATTGCAATAAATTTGTTCCCGTTTTTGGCAATCCTTATTTCCGCTGTTTTAATCAAAACAAACAAAGAAACGTTTTCGCCAACATCATAGTCATATA
>JBHADD010000100.1:0-4812 GCA_041854925.1 Ligilactobacillus sp.
GGTTTGGGCCACGTTGGCGCAACTGTTGCATATACTCTTGTCACAAAAGGTTTGGCTGATGAACTTGTTCTGATTGATTCAAACGATGACAAATGCATGGCTGAACAATACGATCTGCTCGACTCTCTTGGTCGCCTTGATACTCATACGAAAATCAAGGTGCAGGATTATTCCGAATTAAAGGACGCAGACATTATCATCACTGCATTTGGCAACATCGCCGCATTGTCCTTGGACGGCGATCGTTTTGGGGAATTCAACTTCAACACTGCCGCAGCTGCAGACGTCGGTCCAAAGATCAAGGAATCAGGATTCAACGGCGTTATCGTCAACATCTCCAACCCGTGCGACGTTATCGCAACGCTGCTCCAAAAGTACACGGGTCTTCCAAAGAACCAGGTCTTTGGTACAGGGACCTTCCTTGACACGGCACGCATGCAGCGCGCCGTTGGTCAAGCACTCAATCAGGATCCAAAGAACGTTACCGGCTACGTCATGGGCGAACACGGCGAATCACAATTTACGGCATGGTCAACGGTTCGAGTTGCCGGCCATCCGATTGCCGAAGTTGCAAAAGAAAACAATCTTGACCTTGAAGACCTTGACAAGCAGGCTCGTCGCGGTGGCTGGCTCGTCTTCTCAGGCAAGCGCTACACTTGTTATGCCATCGCAACCTGTGCCATCAAGCTTGCCTTAGCGGTTCTCTCTGATGCTCACCTTGCATGTCCGGCCTCAGTCTACCTTGAAAAGTACGGCTGCTACGTCGGCTACCCTGCCGTTATCGGTGCTGAAGGCGTCGTTTCGGTAAATTACACGGAACTTTCATCCGAAGAAGAAGAAAAGCTCCAGAGCTCCGCTGAATTTATCGCAAAAAAGGTCAAGTCTCTCGAAGACTGATTCATAAATTGTTTTGATGAGGCTTGAAAAAACTCTGCCTCAAATTAAAAGAGGCCGGAAAAAAATTCTGTCTTAAATCGAAAAACCGGATGATTTGCAATCAATCGCAAATCTGATCCGGTTTTTTTGCGTATGCAGGACGATCGCCTTCAATGATGGAAATTACCCAAAAATAGTTTGGCGCGCTGATTTATCAGGCACTGCATTTGGCAAAAGCTCTGCCGTTTACGGACACATCGATAAAAATTGGCTCTTTGTCCGTAAAACTTGAATGAAATTCTGGCACATTAGTCGAACAGCCACGCTGCATATTCCGATTTGCCTAACCATTTCTTAAACTTTATGGCTCATTCTTTTCAAACGCTTGTCAGCCATATTTTCATAGACTATAATAAGGAAGTTAATCAATCAAGATATATTCAGAAAGGACTTTTAATCATAATGATAATTGAACTAATCAAAGCCTTCCTGTTCGGTATCGTTGAAGGCATCACCGAATGGCTTCCGATCAGCAGCACGGGGCACATGATCCTGCTTGATCAATTTGTCAAATTGGACGTTTCAAAATCATTTTACAGCATGTTTGAAGTCGTCATTCAGCTTGGAGCCATCATGGCCGTTGTCGTCATCTACTGGAACAAAATCTGGCCGTTCCATAAAAGCAGGCAAACGGGTCCGCTGGCTCCGACCGGAATTTGGCGCTATGTCGACAAGGACATCATCATCATGTGGATCAAAATCGTGATTGCCTGCCTTCCAGCCGGCATCATCGGCGTTGCTTTCAACGACACGTTTGAAAAACTTTTCTATAACCCGGTCAGCGTTGCAATTGCGTTGATTGTTTTCGGGATCGCGTTCATTTGGGTCGAAACGGTTCACAAAAACAAGCGCGCCAAAATCAGTTCGCTTGCCGAGCTTTCATACTATACGGTTATTTTGATCGGTTTCTTCCAGTTGATTGCCGCTGTTTTCCCGGGAACGTCTCGTTCAGGCGCAACGATCGTCGGGGCCTTGATTCTTGGCGTTTCAAGAACCGTTGCCGCAGAGTTCACGTTCTTCCTGGCAATCCCGGTCATGTTCGGCGCTTCATTGTTCAAGCTGTTGAAATTCGGTTTCGTCTTCTCATCTGCTGAGCTTTTGATTTTGATCGTCGGTTTGATTACTGCATTCGTTTCATCAATCATCGTTATCAAATTCTTGATGCAATATATCAAAAAACACGACTTCAAGGTCTTCGGATGGTATCGCATCGTCCTTGGCCTGCTGGTGCTGCTTTACTTCTTGGTCATCAAGTAGATTTTTGGCACTGCATTTTTCATTAAGAGGATAAAAAAAACCAGGATTCAAAAATGAGTCCTGGTTTTTTTGCTTTAAAAAATCAGTTGCAATATCTCCACTTGTCATCCGTGATGATTCGGGCAACGATCAGCCCGAGCGGCAAGAACATGACGATCAAAAGCGCCTTCGTCAGCCACAATGCCCCGTCAGAAATCGACGTGACGCCGATGTTGTAGATTGCACGGTACATGTAAAGCCCGGGAACCATGATGACGATTGAAGGCACCGTCAGCGAAATGCGCGGATAGTGCATCCTCTTATATACGTATGATGCGAGCAGTCCGGCAGTCAAGGCTCCGAAAAATGCAGCGACGCCAGGAGCCATCTCACATAAATCAACCAGTTCAAGGCGAAGCGTATTGGCAACGGCTCCGATGCATCCTGCAATGGCAGCCATTTTGCGCGGCGAATTGAACATGATCGAGAAACCGTAGACCCCGCAAAAACTGGCAATGACCCGTAAAAACATCAATTGCAAAACGGTCAATTGAAGCGGCATGAAGTTTTCCGGCTGCAAGTGCACCACAAGCGCAGTTACCCAGCCGACAAGCGTTGCGACCCCAATGATGACGATTGCGTGAGCCAGTCGCTCAAGACCTGAGCGCATGTCCATTTTGGCAATGTCAAGGCCGCTCGTAATGAACGGAAATCCCGGGATAACGAACAGCATTGCCCCAATATAGCCGGCTTCGTGTCTGGCCGAAACGTTAAACAAAAGCTCCATCACATGAAACGACAGCGTATATGACAGGCAGGCGACCATTACGCTGACTGCCACGCACGCCAAAAGCGTAATGTGCTTGTCAAGCATCTTTCGTCTCGTATAATTTCCTAATCCGGCTCCGATAAACGAACCGATCATTTCAATAATGCCGCCGCCAAGCAAAAAGACGAAGGCACAGCATGCAAGCGCAGATGCCAAGCCGACTTGATACGGTTTATAATTGCCAGGGGTTTTCTGAATCTTGTCGAGTTCGTCATGAATCTCTTCAAGCGTCATCTTCGTTTCCTTGCGGTTGATTCTTTTGACAAAATGCTCCATTCGGGTCAATTTATCGGTATTGACGCCCGTCGTCGGAAGAGACAGGGCTTGCGTATAGGACTGCCCGTCCTTGTCGATGCATGTGAACTCGATTGAAATCAATCCGATATCTGCCGAACAGACCAGACCTAATTTCCTGGCCATGACGTTCATTGAATCACGAACGCGCCATGCTCCGGTTCCGCAAGAAAGCATCATCAATCCAACTCGTCCCACAACGGCTGCCTTTGCCGGAAGACTGGACGCTCTGGCCAAATCATGATCGTCATCCGGAATAAAGTCGTGCCAAGGCATCGCCATGTGATGTTTGTGATGTTTGTGATGCTTTTGATGCTTCTGAGACAAATGAATGCTGCTTCTTTGTCTCAGCTCTTCTTCTTTGCTCATGTCAATTCCTCCAAATATCTTCCTTGGTAAAAACACTTTCAATTTTAGCACAGTTTGAAAAACTGAAAAAGACTCGGCAAAGATGTAAACGCATCCCCGAGTCTTTTTGTTATTTGTACATGTATTCTCTGGTCCAAGGCAGGTTTTTGCCACTTGCGCCTTTTGAAATCAAGTATTGAACAACGTCAATATTGCCTGATGCAAACGAAGCCGCGCATGCCTGCAGATAAAGATCCCACATTCTGATAAAGCGTTCGTCTTCTATTTTTTTGACTTCGGGAAGTTCTTTTCTGAAATTCTCATCCCAAATTTCCAATGTTTTCTGATAATGTCTGCGAAGCATCTCAAGATCTGCCACCTGCATGCCGGCGTCAATAATGTGCTGAATGTTTTCACAAAGCCCCGGAACGTATCCGCCCGGGAAAATGTACTTGTCGATCCAGGCATTGGATGCTCCGCCCTGTTGGCGCGTGATTCCGTGAATCAGTGCTACACCGTCATCTTTCAAATAATCGGAAACGACTTGAAAATATTGGCCAAGATTTTCTTTTCCGACGTGTTCGAACATTCCGACGCTGGTAATGTAATCAAACGGTTCATGCTTTAATTCGCGGTAGTCTTCAAGATACACGTGTGCTTTGTCTTCCAGGCCTTCGACTCTGATTCTCTTTTTGACGAATTCGTACTGCTCTTCGCTCAGCGTGATTCCGGAAACCTCAAGTCCGTACTCTTTGCATGCGCAAAACATCAAAGTACCCCAGCCGCAGCCGATGTCAAGCAACGTCTTGCCAGGTTTTGGCTGCAGCTTGTTCAAAATATGGTGCACTTTGTTCAGCTGAGCCTTTTCAAGCGAATCATCCGAATGCTTAAAATAAGCACAGGAATAAGTCATCGTCCGATCAAGCCAGAGCTTATAAAAATCATTGCCGATGTCATAATGGCTCTGCACGTCTTCCATGCTCTTTTTTTCGGTATGGGCATGCTTTTCGACAAAATGCGCCAGCTTTGAATCGTTCATGAAGCTTCCTGCTGATTCGTATGCCGACTCAATTAAAGCTTCAATCGAGCCTTCAATCTCTATTTCTTTGTTCATGTAAGCTTCGCCAAGAGCAAGCGAGGCATTGCTCAATAAATCCTTTGGTCCAAAA
>JBHADD010000101.1:0-6137 GCA_041854925.1 Ligilactobacillus sp.
AATTGGCGACGTTGCTTAACCGTCTTGCCGTGGAAGCGGTGTGATGTGTAAGCATGATTACGCTTCAAGCCACCATTACCCGTACGCTTGAAACGCTTTGCTGATGCGCGGTGTGTTTTTTGTTTTGCTGCCATAATACCATATTCCTCCTATGTGATTTAAGCCTAGTTTTCGGCTTTTGGTGCGAGCATTAAAAACATGCTGCGACCATCCATTTTTGGCTTGGATTCAACTGTAGCAACATCGGATGTTTCTTCAGCGAATCGATCAAGAACTTCGCGGCCGATCTCTTTATGAGTAATCGCACGACCCTTAAAACGGATGGAGACTTTCACTTTGTCCCCTTTTGAAAGGAACTTGCGTGCATTATTCATCTTAGTGTTGAAGTCATTCGTGTCGATCGTTGGGCTCAAGCGAACTTCTTTAACGTTGATCACTTTTTGCTTTTTACGAGCTTCACGCTGTTTCTTCTGCAACTCAAAACGATACTTCCCATAATCCATGATTTTGGCAACAGGTGGTTTCGCTTTCGGTGCAACCAAAACAAGATCCAAATTGGCTTGTTCTGCCATTTGCAACGCCTCTTGCTTAGACTTGACTCCAAGCTGAGTGCCGTCATCAGCAATCAAGCGTAATTCACGTGCGCGAATGCCTTCGTTTACCATCTTATCAACTGCTATGGCGTTTCACCTCCAAAAAAATTTCAGAGAAAATGCAGAAAAAAACGGATGCTCGCATAAATCAAACGCAAAGCACCCGTAAAAAATCCGTTCAATCGGAAATTAATTACTTATTTCTGCCCAGGAACCTGTGTTCCTCAGGCGAGAAGCGGGAGCCTCTGCTTTTTTTCTCAACTTTTATATCTTAACAGTCTTATTTGAGCTTGTCAACTGCTTAACCGATTTTTTTAATCTTCGTTGCGGCTATATGTTTCAAGATCGTGATTCAAGATCTTCTTGAAGTCATCAAATGCCATTGTTTCGGTCTTTTCTTGACCATAACGACGAACCGTGACGGTTCCTTGATCTTTTTCATTATCACCGACAACGAGAGTATAAGGAACTTTGTTGACTTGTGCCTGGCGAATCTTGTAGCCCATCTTTTCGTTTCGGTCATCGACAGAAACGCGGATTTGGCGAGCGGCAAGAGCACTTGCAAGTTTCCTTGCATAATCCGTGTGAAGATCCAAATTGACAGGAATGACTTCAACTTGCTTTGGAGCAAGCCACGTTGGGAAAGCACCCTTGTACATTTCGGTCAGGTAAGCCGTGAAACGCTCCATCGTTGAAACGATGCCGCGGTGAATCATAACCGGACGATGTTCCTCACCGTCGGCTCCGATATACTTGAGATCGAAACGTTCAGGGAGAAGGAAGTCCAATTGAATCGTCGAAAGCGTTTCTTCGCCGCCAAGCGCAGTCTTTGTTTGAACGTCAAGCTTAGGACCGTAAAATGCAGCTTCGCCTTCTGCTTCAAAATATTCAAGTCCAAGATCATCCATCGCAGCTTTCAGCATGCGTTGCGATTTTTCCCACATCTCATCGTCATCATAGTATTTATGAGTGTTTTTTGGATCTCGATAACTGAGACGGAAACGATAATCATTAATGTTGAAATCATGATAAACTTCCACCATAAGTTGAAGAGTCCGTTTAAATTCTGCTTCAATCTGATCCGGAGTTACAAAAGTATGGCCATCATTCAAAGTCATTTCGCGAACACGAGACAAGCCTGTCAATGCACCAGATTTTTCGTAGCGATGCATCATGCCAAGTTCGGCAATTCTCAACGGAAGATCGCGATAAGAACGGATATGACGATTATAAATCTGAATGTGCGACGGGCAATTCATCGGACGAAGCTCAAGCAGTTCGCCGTCGCCCATGTCCATTGGAGGAAACATGTCTTCGCGATAATGATCCCAATGACCGGATTGTTTGTACAAATCAACATTGGCAAGAATCGGCGTATAAACATGTTCATAACCCCATGAAACTTCCTTGTCGATGATATATCGTTCAATCGTGCGACGAATCGTAGCACCGTTTGGCATCCAGTATGGAAGGCCTGCGCCAACCTTTGGATCAACGAAGAAAAGATCAAGGTTGTTGCCGATGACGCGATGATCTCGTTCATGCGCTTCTTGCTGGCGCTTCAGTTCTTCATCAAGTTCTTTTTGCTTGCTGAAGGCCGTACCGTAAATACGTTGCAGCATCGGATTTGATGAAGCACCCTTCCAGTATGCGCCGGCAACTGAAAGAACTTTAAAGACCTTGACCTTGCCTGCATCTTCAAGAGAAACGGGAGAAGTAAAATCAACATGATTCAAAAGCTTGTGTCCGTAGACCTTGCCATCAGCTGCATTTTCTTTGACGATTTCAGTCTGATATTCATCATTTTCAACAAGTTTCAAAGCTTCATCGAGATCGTACTCAACAAATTCGATTTTCTCTTTTGCCTTGACGATTTCTTCCATCTTCTTCGTCAATTTTTCAAAATCTGCTTCGCCGACTTGACCGTCTTCCTTATCAGTATCGAAGTAAAAACCGTGTTCCGTCACGCCGCCTTCGCCAAATTTGACGTTTGGATAAAGGTCATGCAAAGCAGCAGACAAAACAACTGCTGCAGTATGCCACAAAGCAATTCTTCCGTCATCTGAATCCTTCGTTACGATTTCAATTGAACCGTCTGAAAGTTTTTGATTCAAATCAACGAATTTGCCGTCAAGCTTTCCGCAAACAGCCTTCTTAGCAAGGCTCATGCTGATTGAAGCTGCAACGTCTTTAACTGTTGCGCCGTCTTCAAATTCTTTGACGGCGCCATCTGGAAATTTAAGTTCCATTAGTATTACCTCCGATAAATTTTGCTTATGTGAAAAGGCATAAAAAAACGTCCCCGACATGACTTATGCCATGCCAGGGACGTCATTGACGCGGTTCCACCCATTTTCGACACCCTTTTGCCAAAATCGGATGTCCTCAAAAACCGCTGATAACGGATGCGATCCGTCTTACCTTTGCAGTAAGCTCTCCATGAAAGGGGTAAGCTCGCCCGCCCGAGAGGCTTTCAGTCATGACCTCTCTCCCTGAATGGGTTGCCGTTTGTCTTTCACTAATGTATCTCTTATTTAAACACTAAGTTCCGCCTTTTTCAAGTGTTTTTTTTAAATACTCAATCATTTCTGAGATTCGGACCATCCACAATGATTTCAGTTGCCAAAAATCTGATTCTCTCCATTATTCGCTTGGCTTTGAGGGGATCTGATTCCATCCGATTGTTAAACGTCAAATAACTGCTTTCAAGTTCTTTCATTGATAAATTTGACGAAAAAAACGTCGGAAGCTCTTCTTGCATCCGATGCTGCAAAATGACGCCCAAAATATCGTCACGAGACCAGTTGGAAAGAGAATCCGCACCAATATCGTCAAGCATCAGCACTGGAGCATTCTTGACTTCGTTAACGGCGTCCGCAACCGTCTTGCCCGTCGTTTTATCGCCAAGAAGCGCCTTAAGATCAGAAATGAACGTCGGGACGTGCAAAATCGTTGTCGAAAAGCCGTTTTCTGCCAAATCGTTTGCAATTGCTCCCAAAAGATACGTCTTTCCAACGCCAAATTTGCCCTCAAGATAGAGACCCTTGTGAAATTCGCTTGGATTTTCCATATAAGATCTGACAAAAAGCAATGCCTGTTTCAAAGCTGCCGCTCTTCCCTTCGTCATCGTTCCGTAATCCTGCAAGCTTGCATTCCTGATTGACTTTGGGATGCTGATTGTCCTTACGCGTTGCTTGATTTCACGCTGCTGCTTTTGTTTCAGGTTTTCTTTTGTCGGCAAATACACGATCTGAACGTGTTTGGAGCTCATGATTAATTTTGGACGGTATCCTGGCATAAACGTTTTCTTTCCAGCTTCAAGGTCCCTTTTAAAATTCAAGTACTCGATAAACTTTGACATGCTTCGCCTGATTTCGTCAGCATCTAATTCATCATGATGCTCTTTGATAAATGCGACAATTTCCGGGGATTGCAATACTTCTTTGTAAACGACCCTGACTTTTTCTTCCCAGTGGTATTTTTCCATCAATTCCGTCATTTTTTGACCTACGTCTTCCATCAAATTCACCTGCCTTTGTCATTTTTCATTTGATTCCTTAGCTTCTCAATTTCATCCAGATCATGCTTATAATCCAAATCAGCATTCTGTTTTTGTGCAAGTTCGTCCCAATCAGTCAATGATCCATTTTGCACGTTTTTTCTCGTTTGACTATGACGATTATTCATCCGCCTTTGTTTCTTTTGCTTGTTCTTTTCGACTTCGCCTTTCAAATAGTCCATTGCACTAACAGGATCGCTGATCTTTCTTTTGGCGAATTGATTGCAGAATTCTTCGAAACGAGTACTGACTTTTCCGCTAAGCTGATCATTGTCCTCATCGCACAAAAAATAGTGCAAAATGACATTTATGACCGCTCCCGGCAGAACATTGGCCTTAACGACGTTGCCGACAACATATTTTTCGATGTTCGAAGCGTAACCGCCCTGCTCGTTCTTCAATGCCTCCAAAAATTCAAGCGGGGCATAATAATTGCAAGCTTCAACAAGCTGGCGATCTTCAGATGACAACCTTGACATGTTTTCCACGGATTCTGCGCTGATTTCTTTTTCATTGCGAACGGGTCTTTCAAGAGCTGATTCAAATTCTTCGTTGACATACCGCTTGAACAAAGCAAAGTCGACCTTGTTGCTTGCAACGTTGAAGCTTTTTTCAAGCTGCTTGACAAGCTGAAGCTCATCCAAGCCATACAGCAAAACCATCGTCTTTACCTCATCCAAATGCTCCATTACTTCTTTTTCTTCAACAAACGAATGTTTCAAAAGCTGTTTGAAGTATTTAAGATCAAAGTTCAATTCGCTCTTCTCCAAAAGGGACTCGCTCTTGTCGCGATTGATTCGCAAATTTTGAATGTTTTCTTTTCTGACGTCAAAAACGTCAGCCAAGGTCTTGGTAATTTCTTTTGAATTTTTGGAATAATCAAAAGAATTCGGGGCAAAGAGCTGTTTGAGCTGGGCATGACGTCTTTTTCCAACGATTGACAGCAACAACGTATCTAAAACGGTCTGCTCAAAAAATTCTTGTCCGCTAAGCGGCAAAAGCAACTGATAGATTATTCTGCGTTCATTGGCGACATCGTGCACAAAAGTCCGCAACAATCCAAGTGCTTCCAATTTGCAGCAAGCACCATAAAACCGCGGAATTTCCATATCCAAAGTTTTCAGGATATCGCCTATTTCAGGCAGATGTCCGCTTTTTCTTGGAACGGTTGTCGCTGAAGATGCCAAAACCGCATGAACTGCTGCTGCATCTGCTCCCATAATCGGCTGATAAAGGAAGATCACCGTTTCGGAAGACAGCAAACTCTTTCTTTCCTCAGAACAAATTATGCATCTGTCTTTTGGCGAAAGAATATTCAACCCATTTTCCATCGACTCACATCCCTTTTACTTTTTGGCATCCGAACCTTTTTCCTGATCTTCGCGAGCCATCAATTCCTGAAGCTCGTTCACAAAGGCTCCCATGTCTTTAAATTCGCGGTACACGCTGGCAAAGCGAATGTAGGCAACGTCGTCAACCTTGGCCAAAAGATCCATTACGTATCCTCCGATCAATTGGCTGGAAACTTCGTTGCTTCCTGCTGCCCGAACTTTGCTTTCGACCTGATCAACCAAATTTTGAATCGCATCCATCGGTACCGGTCGCTTTTCTGCAGCACGCATCACCCCGCGCATGATTTTTTCGCGATTGAATTCTTCGCGAAGACCGTTTTTCTTTACGACAAGCAACGGAGCCGCTTCAATTCTTTCAAAAGTCGTGAAGCGATAACCGCAATTTTCACACTCGCGACGCCGTCTGATGGCATGACCATCATCAGAAGGACGACTGTCGACTACTCGCGAGCCGTTCTTATGGCAATGTGGACATTTCATTAGTTTAAGGGCAGGATACCAACGTCTTTGATCGTTGGAAGGATAATCCGCAACTTAAAAAAGTCGCCCCGCCTCTCCTTTCTTCTTTTTTATTTGCTTGCGGTTCAGTCTGCAAGCATTTCGTTTATTAACGTTTGGATTGTCTTCTTTATA
>JBHADD010000102.1:0-3613 GCA_041854925.1 Ligilactobacillus sp.
CGTAACTTCGATTTGAGTCTCAACGCCCATTTCTCTCGTAACTTCAGCCAGATATGAGCCCACCTCGCGCAACGCCTGTTCGACTTCCTGTTCCGATTCTGATTCTTTTTTTTCATCGGACGGATCAGGTTCAGCAACAGTTTCAGCTTTTTCTTCAATGTGCTCCGTTTCTTTCGGCGTAATTTCGACTTCAGCCGGCTTTCCTCCAAAAATGCCCAAAAATCCCTTTTTGCCCTCGCTGACAATGACTATTTCGACTTCTTCACGAGTCTTTCCAAGTTCCTGCAAGCCTTTTTCGATCGCTTGCTCAGCAGTTTGTGCGGAAAATTTCATTTAGAATCCCCCTGATTATGAAGTAATGATTAAATAGCGCTAATTTAAGCTATCTATAGGTAAGTATACCATAGGTCAAAAATACCCGCATACTAATTTTCAAACTTTGGGAAAATCCACGGCTGAAAACCCGTTAGCGATTCTGACGCCAAAAGTGCAAGCAGAATTATGTACTTTAAACCAAAATTGTGATTAAATTAGAACTGTATTTGATTAAAACTATCTAGGGGGTTTTCTGATATGGGTGAAAACAATAAGGTCAACGAAAGTCTCTTAAAAGACGATCTCTATCAAGCCGTCAACGGAGAATGGCTGAAAACGGCCGTGATCCCTGCTGATCGTCCGACGGCAGGAGGTTTTTCCGAACTGGATCTCAACATTGAAAAAATTTTGATGAATGACTTGGGCGAAATGCTTGAAGGAAAAAACGTTCCTGATGACAAGTATTTAAAAGAATTCCTCAAGTACTACAAAATGGCATCAGACTTTGAAACTCGCGATGCCAAAGGATTTGAACCGGCCAAAAGATACCTCGATGCGGTTTTGGCAATCAAAGATTTACAAGACTGGCAAGACAAGTGGCTCGATTTTGCACTAATCGATGCGGCTAATCCGTTCAACTTCTTCGTTGAACCGGATATGAAAAATACGCAGGAATATGCTTTGTACGCAGACGTGACGCCATTGTTTTTGCCAGATAAGACATACTATGAAAAAGGAAACGAACAGGGGACTGCATTGCTTTCGGTCTTATCTGACATGCTTGAAAAACTTTTCGAAAAAGCCGGATACGATGCTGAATTTGCCAAAAAGACGATCAGCGAAGCTATCGAATACGATCGCTTGATTGCACCATTCCAAAAAGACAGCACCGAACGTGCCGATTACGTCAAAGTTTACAATCCGTATTCGTTTGAAGACTTCTCCAAGCTTTCGACCACGATCGACCTTGGCGCTGCCGCAAAGCAAATCGTCAAGACGACGCCTGACAAGATCGTCGTTACAGAGCCAAAATTCTATGCAGCAGCAGACAAGATCGTCAACGACGATACGTTTGAACAATTAAGAAGCTGGATCTTCGTACATACGCTGCTTAATTCGACAAGTTTCTTGAGCGATGACGTTCGCGTCCTCGGCGGCACGTTCTCACGCGCACTTTCCGGTGCAAAGGAAGCAATGAATCCTGAAAAAGCAGCATATCACCTTGCAACGGCACGCTACGACCAAGTCGTCGGTCTTTACTATGCACACAAATATTTCGGACCTGATGCCAAAGCAGACGTTCAAAATATGGTTGAAAAAATGGTTGCCGTTTATAAAAAACGCCTTGAAACAAACGACTGGCTCAGCAAGGAAACGGCTAAAAAAGCCGTAGTCAAACTCGATGCGCTCGGCATCAACGTCGGCTATCCGGATGAGCTTGATCCGCTCTATAAAAAGTATCTCGTCGACGAAAAAAAGAATCTGCTCGATAATGCCATTGAATTCAGGCGCATTCAAACTGCGGACAACTTTGATCGTTACGGAAAGCCGGTCGATCGGACGCGTTGGGAGATGCCTGCTCATCAAGTAAATGCGTACTATAATCCGTCATTCAACATCATCGTCTTCCCTGCAGCCATCCTTCAGGCTCCTTTCTACAGCCTGAAACAGACAGCAAGCGAAAACTACGGCGGCATCGGTGCCGTAATCGCGCATGAAATTTCGCACGCCTTTGACAACAACGGTTCTCACTTTGACGAATTCGGCAACCTCTCCAACTGGTGGACGGATGAAGATCTGAAGCATTTTGAAGGCCTGGCACAAGAAATGATTGAAGAATTTGACGGTTTGGAAACGGAAGCAGGCAAATGCAACGGCAAGCTCGTCGTCTCCGAAAACATCGCTGATGCCGGCGGATTGAGCTGTGCTCTTGAAGCAGCCAAAGGCGAAGAAAATCCTGATATCAAAGGCTTCTTCGTCAATTGGGCTCGCATCTGGTGCATGAAGTCGTCGCTTGAACTCCAAAAACTGCTCCTTGCCATCGACGTGCATGCTCCGAACGTTTTGCGCGCAAACGTTCAGCCTAAGAATCTTCAAGACTTCTATGATGTCTTTGACGTTCATGAAGGAGACGGCATGTGGCTTGAACCGGAAAAACGCATTCATATTTGGTAAAAACCGACCAGACGTGAATATTTGCTGACAAGCAGCAAATAAGAGGTCAGAAAAAAACTGTGCCTCAAATTTAAAGCCTGGATAGCGGCTTGGAAAAAACCATTCCTCAAATTGAAAAACCGGATAATTTGCAATCAATCGCAAATCTGATCCGGTTTTTTGCATGTGCATGACAATCGATGAAAAGAGGCCGGCAGCAAATTTGACTGAGAGATTGGCGTGCTGATTTATCAGTCGCTGCATTCGGCAAAATCACTGTCGTTTACAGACAAATCATCAAAAAAGAAGGCTTTGTCCGTAAAAATTCAGGCGTTTCGAACCCGATTTTACGGACAGATCATCAAAAGACGGCTTTTTGCCCGTAATCCCGTCCTGGCATTCTGATTGAGCAGGCTCTGCATTTTACAAAAAAACGGAATTCTGATATGGTTAATGTAAATTTAGGAGAAAACAAATGACAGTAAAACTGATTGAAACAAAAAAAGATTCCAAAGACTGGAAGAAAATCAAAGCATTGTACCTGCGGGCTTTTCCAGCGGTCGAACGCTTGCCTTTTTGGTTCTTGAAGAAAAAAACGAAGCGCGAGATTGCCGAATTTTGCAGCTTATATGATGACGACGAGTGGGTCGGCTTCATTTATACGCTGAAAAATGATTCCCTGGCGTACGTCTTCTTCCTTGCCATCGATGATACCAAACGCTCACACGGATACGGCAGCAAACTGATCAAGCTTTTGACCGAGCGCTACACTGGCCTTGTCATCGGACTCAGTGCTGAACGCCCCGACGATCAGGCTGAAAACAACGAGCAGAGAATCAGGAGACAGAAGTTCTATCAACGCAACGATTTTCTTCATTCGGGATACTACAGCGTTGAAAAAGGCGGCGAAAAATTCGACTTTCTCACATATCAGGGACGAAAAATCGATCCGGACGAGTATCCGAAAATCATGCATGAGTGTCTCGGTTTGTTCCAGCGTTTTATCCTGCCAGTCAAAATGATTTCGGACGGAAGTGAGTCAAATGGCCAGCATTCGTGATATTGCCAAAATGGCCGGCGTTTCCCCGGCAAGCGTTTCGCGAATTTTGAACAACGATGAAAATTTCAGCATTAATGAAAATAC
>JBHADD010000103.1:0-4041 GCA_041854925.1 Ligilactobacillus sp.
ACACGTACTGATGCTTCCGACAAAATGTTCAAAAGACGGGAAGGATTTTTTTGATGAAACAAAGTCGACGGATTGATGGAACGTTTTTTGCGACCGCGCTGATCTTGTTTGTCTTGATAGCAAGCGTTTTTTGCATCAAAACAACGATTTATCGGGAACGCATTCATGATTATCAAGAGCAGGCAAGCTATTATGAAGCAAGAGCAATGGCTAAAATGGCTTTGGCAAACGAGATAAAGCATAATCAGATTTTTCGTTTCAATACCGGAACCGTCAGTCGAAACTATTTAAAGCTTACGGTAGAACTGAATGACAAGAAGACATACCAATTTAGCGTGCCAACGCGTTTTGCCAACTTCAAAAAGTAGTTTTGGTTGCATTTTGGACTGCAAATAGTTAAACTGTATCGAGTGAGAAACTATGTTTGAAGGAACGAGGGAATAAATTTTGGCACTGGCTGATATCGAAAAACAATATGATTTGATGAATGAAGCTTGCGAATTGCTGCAAGCAAAACTGCAAGACGATTGCTTGGATGCTTTGATTGAAAATTTTGACAATCTTCTGAATGACGGAAAAGTCCATGTCGAAGACGGCATTCCTGATGAAGAAACTGCTTCAAAGTTAGCTGAGATTTATCGTGCCGTTCATTTGGATGAAATCAGCACGGAAGATCGCAGACTATTGTTGCAGCTCAGTCTGCTTACGGCATACCGCAAGGAAAAGATTCAGGCCAATCATCAGATGACGCCTGATTCGATCGGCTTTTTAACGGCTTATTTATTGCAGCAGGTTTACGAAAAAAAAGATGAAACGAATTTTTTGGATCTTTGCATTGGGACGGGAAACTTGGCGGCAGTAATTATCAATGCATTGAAAAATAACGACTTCAAAAACATTCATGGGTTCGGCATAGACAACGATGACACGTTGCTGACAATCGCAAGCATTGAATCTCAGCTTTGCGACCTTGATTTGAATCTTTATCATCAAGATGCTTTGGATAAAATTTTGATTCCTCAAGCAGACGTGATCGTAAGCGATCTGCCAGTCGGTTGGTATCCGCTTGACGACCGTGCCGAAGGATATGAAACTCATGCGAAGGAAGGTCACTCATTCGTCCATTTTCTTTTGATCGAACAAGCACTTGACAATTTGAAAGAAGGAGGAATCGGGATGTTTTTGATTCCTTCCTCCATGTTTGAATCGAAAGAGTCGCTTCCTTTGCTGAAATTTATCCAAAAAAACGGATATTTGCAAAGTTTGATTAATTTGCCAGGAGCGATGTTTGCATCGAAAAAGTCGGAAAAGGCTATTTTGATTCTGCAAAAAAAAGGTGCCAAAAGCAAGCAGGCAAATCCGGTCTTGTTAGGCGAATTTCCGCTCGTCAAAGACACGAAGAATTTTGAAAAATTCATGGCTGAGGTTGCTGTTTGGAAAGAAAAAAATTTCTGAGAAAGTTCAGGGGTGAATTATGTTCATTAATAAGTGAATAAGTTGAATTTTACTAAAGCCAAAAATTGCTCTATACTGAATAGACGTATCATTCAGTTTTTGATTGGAGAATTAAGAATGGCTGAAAAAGACAAATATTCACGTGGATTAAAATCGCGTCACGTTCAGCTGATCGCATTGGGCGGAACGATTGGGACCGGACTTTTTCTTGGATCCGGCAAGTCGATTCACTCGGCTGGGCCTTCGATTGTTTTGGCATATCTGATTACGGGAGTAATCTGCTTTCTGCTGATGCGCGCAATGGGAGAATTGCTTCTTTCGGATTTAAGCACGCACTCGTTTATTGACTTTATCGTTCGCTATCTTGGCGAAGACGTGGGCTTTGTCACCGGATGGACGTATTGGATCTGTTGGGTAACGATTGCGATGGCGGACGTTACCGCAAGCGGGCTGTATGTCAAATACTGGTTTCCGAGCGTTCCGCAGTGGCTCCCTGGATTCATTATCCTGGTGGTGCTGCTTTTTGCGAACCTGATTACCGTTGCGTTGTTCGGTGAGACGGAATTTTGGTTTGCGCTGATTAAAATCGTTGCGATCGTTGCGCTGATTTTGGTCGGGATAGTATTAGTGGCAATCGGTTTTAAGACGCCGCAAGGACATGCTTCGCTGACTAACCTGGTTGATTACGGGGGGCTTTTTCCAAAGGGGATCATAGGATTCATCATGTCGTTTCAGATGGTTACATTTGGATTTATCGGAATTGAAATGATTGGTGTGACTGCCTCCGAGACGGAGAATCCAAAGAAAATCATTCCAAAGGCAATCAATGAGATTCCGATCAGAATCATCATTTTCTATGTTGGATCTTTGCTTGCTTTGATGTCGATTTATCCGTGGAAGTCGATTACGATTTCCCAAAGTCCGTTCGTGCAAGTGTTTGAAAACGTCGGAATTGCAGCAGCGGCAGGCATTATCAATTTTGTCGTTTTGACGGCAGCTGCATCGGCATGCAACAGTTCAATTTTCAGTACGGGACGGATGATATTTTCATTGACGTATAAGGGAAGTTCCAAATTTGAAAAAAAGATGAGCACTCTCTCGAGAAGACAAGTGCCGGCAAATGCAATCAAGTTTTCGACTTTGGTAATTGCGATTGCTGTTTTGGCAAACTTCGTGGTTCCGAATACGGCACTTTTCCAATTTATCTCAAGCGCTGCGACAACGTGTTTCCTGTTCATTTGGGGAGCAATCGTCATTGCGCATTTAAAATATAAAAAGAGTTTGAAAGAGACAAAAAAATCTTCCGAAACGAATTTTAAGATGCCTTTTTATCCGTTGTCTGATTATCTGGTTTTGGCATTCCTGGCTTTCGTGTGCGTTGTCATGTGTCTTGAAAAAACAACGCTGATTGCTTTGGCTGCATCGATTGCCTGGTTTGTCGTACTGATTTTGATCAGAAGGAATCATCAGCGGAAGGTTCAAGAAAAATAAAATATTTTTTGTCTTGAGGCTGGAAAAAACTATGTCTCGAATAAAAGCCCCGGATGGTCTGCAATCAATTACAAATCATCCGGACTTTTGCATATATGGGATAATCTGCTGTTATGACGGAAATAAGAAAAAAGTCCGTTTCAGTTCCATGTATGTTCTGTACGTAATCGAAATCTGGCATTTACGGCAAATTTCAAGAATCGCCGGTTTGCCTGTACGTCCGTCTCAGCGCACTGATTAAGCAGATGATGCGCAGCGCTGCATTTGGCAAAATACATGAATCAAAATTGAAAGAATGCCGGATGAAATCAGTCGACTTGCGCCTCACTTTGTTCGACATTTCATTTATTTGAAACGGGACTTTTTTTCCAGACTCTTTTTTAGTAGCGTTTAAATGGTAATGTTGACCAAAGACGTAAAAATGCTTTTTGAGTATTTTCTATGAATTTTTAATCAAAATTTAATTGGTTATTCAATAATGACAGAAATTGTGGTAAAATAAAAGCACTAACTATTAAAAATGATTTATAGAATTAGAAAAATTGATTCATAGTTAGCAGATAAAGATATCTTTTCAAGAAGGAGGAAGTTAATTATGTGTGGTTTTTTGAGCATTGATTCCAGTGAATACCCAATGGCGATCTTTGACAAAGCTTTACATGAATTAGACGATCGTGGCCCTGACATGACCAGAACGCAAGAAGCAAACGGAGCGGTCTTTGGCTTTAATCGATTGTCTATTATGGATTTATCAGAAAAGGGGATGCAGCCATTTAATAATAATAATTGCACACTGGTTTGCAATGGCGAAATCTACAATTATCCTGCCTTGAAAGAAAATCTGACGGATGACTATGAATGTCAAAGTCACAGCGACTGTGAAGTGCTGCTTCCGCTGTATCAAAAATATGGCTTGGACATCATGTGCAAGATGCTTGATGGCGAATTTGCTTTTTCGATCAAGGATGGCAACACTGGCAAAATGCTTGCCGGGCGCGATCCAATGGGAATTCGTCCGATGTTTTACGGCTATACCAAGAAAGGCAAGATTGCTTTTGCCTCCGTTGCTAAGGCGCTTGTTCCAGTTTGTCACGA
>JBHADD010000104.1:0-2543 GCA_041854925.1 Ligilactobacillus sp.
AAAAAGAGAAGAAGCGGAAAAAACTTCAGAAACTATGACCGTTTCCGACGTACCGCATCATTTGAGCAGAAAAGACAAGTGGAATCACTAATAAATGTCCTAAGGCATGCAGGATTTTGCAAAATGCAGAGTTCCGTATGCTTTTTTGTTTTGCTAATGCGGATCAATGCGCTGCATTTGACAAAAAAGCGTGTTTCAAAACGGTTGAACCGACAATTGCTGCTGGAGTTTTCAATCTAATTATATAAGTTATAGTCTCTTAAGTTTTTTTTATAAAACTGGACGATATCTAGAAAAATGCTTGAAATATCGCAATGTATAAAATATAATGTAATTGTCTATTTTATAATCTTTTTTTAATATAAGGTAAATTTGGAGGGGAGTTGGTTTCATGGAGCTGGTGGTGAATCCAAAGATTAACAAAAACGAATTGATTGAGCTTTATAAGTCCGTTGGTTGGACTGCCGACGTGAACAACATCGACAATCTTCGCAAAGGGATGAAAAAATCTTATGTGATTGCAGCGTATGAGGACAAGAAACTGATCGGGCTTGTTCGGGCCTTAAGCGACTATGCAACGGTCGTTTATGTTCAGGATCTGCTCGTTGCATCGGATTATCAGGGCAGGCGCGTAGGGAAGAGCCTGATGCATCATTTGCTGAATTATTTCGGATCGGTCGGCCAAATCATCGTGACGGCCAGGAATGACGAGCGAATCGGCAAGTTTTTCCGCTATTTGAATTTCAAAGAAGAAAGCAAGAACACTTACGAAATTGATCGAAGAGACTAAAAGATGCAGAGCTGACATTGACGTGTCAACTCTGCATCTTTCGTTTGCCGACTAGTGCGTTTCAAAGCGGCTGAGTCTGCTGTGAAGTTCCGGCGAGACGTTTGCGGAAACGACGGTACCGTCTTCTTCATAAGTCGTTTCCAAAACGGTGCCGCGGACGTTCAGTTCGTCAAGATACCGTCCTTCGGAAAACGGAATTTTGAACGTAACGATGCGATCGTCTTTGAAGATGTTTTCCTTGATCAGTTCGACGATTTTTTCGATTGAGGCAGGATCTTTGGCAGAATACGTGATTTGATTTCCGAGAATTTCAGGATACGGAGCTTCGGTCAAATCTGCCTTGTTGAAGGCGTAAATCATCGGGATGTTTTCAACGCCGATTTCCTTGAGCGTTTCTTCCGTCGTTTTGATCATGTCGCGATAGTTCGGATCGGAAACGTCGATGACCTGAACGAGCAGGTCGGCTTTGGCTGCTTCGGAAAGGGTCGATTTGAATGCTTGGACCAGCTGGTGCGGCAAGTGCGAAACGAAGCCGACGGTGTCGCTGATCAAAAAATCCTTGTTGTCTTTGAAATGTAGTCTGCGAACCGAGGTGTCCAGCGTGGCAAAAAGCATGTCCTTTTCAAAAACCTGTTTGTCTTCGTCCTTTCCGCAGACCCTGAGAAGACCGTTCATGGTCGTCGATTTGCCGGCATTCGTATAGCCGACGAGAGCGACCGATCTCAAACCGCTTGCGTCGCGCTGTTTGCGCATGACGTTTTGTTTTTCTTCGATGTCCTTCAGCTCTTTTTTCAGGATGCTGATGCGTTTGCCGATGACGCGCCTGTCTTTTTCGAGCTTGGTTTCACCGCCGCCGCGACTGTTGAATGAACCACCGCCGCCACCGGTCTGCTGATCAAGCTTGACTTTGTCGTTGTCAGTGTGAAGTCTTGGCAGGCTGATGCGCAGCTGGGCAATCTGAACCTGAAGCTTGGCTTCTTTTGAGCGTGCTCTTGATGCGAATATTTCAAGAATCAGCGCTGTTCGATCGATGATTTTCATATCGGTCAGGTCACCGAGATTTCTGATCTGCATAGGCGTGAGTTCGTCGTTGACGATTAAAATCTTGGCATCATGAACCTTTCCTTTGGTTTTAATTTCTTCTGCTTTTCCGCGTCCGACGTATGATGCGGAAACGGGTCGCTCAAGTTTTTGAATGACCGTGTCCTTGACTTCCATGTCGCAGGCTTCGGCAAGGTTTGCAAGCTCCTGCATGGTGTAGTCAAAGTCCGGCTGATTCAAATCGGCGCCGCAGATTATTACAGGTGTCATCTAATCCCCCGCTTTCTTAGCGTAAAATTGTCTTTCATTATAGCATTGCGGCATTGCATTGTTAAGAATAATGCTTTGAATTCTTAGAAAAATACAGGGTGTAAACGCTTATTTGAGCTTTTGGAAAGATTACTCATTAAAGCAATTTTTTAAAAATTATTAGATTGATTTAAGGGGCGCAATCTTGATATGTCGGCAAAAGACGATAAAATTGTTAATTTTTTTTAAAAGCCCGTAACGGCAACGATTAAGCATATTTTTGGACAGAAATATATTGGAAAATTAGATTTGGCACTTGAATTTAATACGGTTATCATATAAAATTTAATCAACTGTAAAAAGACATTTTGAAATTATCTGACATTATTAAGGAGTTGTTAAGATATGAAATTAGCAAAAGTTGCAGCTGCAGGCTCTGTTGCTGCCTTGTGTGCCTTGACGC
>JBHADD010000105.1:0-4210 GCA_041854925.1 Ligilactobacillus sp.
CAGGAAACGTGCCTATGCGTCCAAAAACGGCCTGACCGCAGAACAGTTCCGCAATCAAGCCGTGTCTTGTTAGTTAAAATTTTATATTTGAACTGTATACTTGACAGGACATAGTACAAATTGATTACAAATCATCCGGTTTTTAAATTTGAGGCATAGTTTTTCAAGCCTCTTCAAATTCAAATATTTAAATTAAACTTTTTGACCAGGTTCGGAAGCAATAATCATGACGTCGCCTGAAACTGTCCATTCCTTGGCATCGAACGGAAGAACGAAGTGAACGCCTTTTTCAATATCGTAATCCTTGCCGTCGACTGTCAGCTTACCTTTGCCGTCCAAAACAGATACAAGCGTATAAGGTGCTTCTTCGCGCTTGAACGTTGCGCTGCCGCCATTAAGAACCCATCTGTAAACGGCAAAGAAGTCCGTTGAAACAAAACGCGTAACCTCAGCATCACCAACTTTATATTCTTTGCGATTAAGCTCTGGATCCACATGCGGAACGTTCGTAACGTCGATTGATTGCTTGATGTGAAGTTCGCGCTTTTGACCCGTTGTCGCATCAACGCGATCAAAATCATAAAGACGGTATGTCGTGTCAGAGCTTTGTTGCGTTTCAAGCACCATGATGCCAGCACCGATTGCATGAATCGTACCAGAAGGAACATACAAGAAATCGCCTGGCTTCACCGGAACCTTGCGCAAAAGCTTGTCCCATTCATGATTTTCGATCATTTCAGCCAATTCTTCGCGACTCTTTGCATGGTGACCATAGTACATCTGTGCTCCTTCATCAGCAGCCAAAACATACCAGCATTCTGTTTTGCCGAGTTCGTGTTCGTGTTCTTCGGCATAATCGTCGTCAGGATGCACTTGAACGGAAAGATCTTTTTTGGCATCCAAAATCTTTGTCAAAAGCGGGAAAACGTCACCTTCAGCATTACCGAATGCTTCGCGATGCTTATCCCAAACTTCGTCAAGCGTCATTCCTTTGTATGGTCCGTTAATGACTGTTGCAGGCCCATGCTTGTGTGCTGAAATTGCCCAGCACTCACCCGTATGATCACTTGGAATGTCGTATCCATAAACAGTATTTAAACGATCTCCGCCCCAGATTTTTTCCTGAAAGACAGGCTTTAAAAACATTGGTTCCGTCATCAAAATCACCTCTAGTAATGTATATACATATTATAGCATGATTTTTTTGTTTTTGCACAAAATATTTGTAAACATTTTCATCTACTTTTATTGATTTTCTTTTAAATAACATTCGACGATCTTATCGCGACAATCAAGAAATTTTTGATTGTCCGAATTCGGATGCACGCGGTTGGTCAAAACGATCAATGCTGATTGACGTTTCTTATCAATCAAAATAAATGTTCCGGTAAATCCGGTATGGTAAAGACAAGGTGTTCCATCGGAAGAAAAACGCAGATCCCATCCTAAAGATCGACCAAGACAACCGTTTGGCGTATGATCTTGGAACAAGCTCCTGATTGTTGCATCAGACACGACCGGCTTGTGCGGATCATTTTCAAGCATCCAGGTCGAAAAACGCATCAAATCATTGAGACTCATAAACAATCCGGCAGATCCGCAATGTTTGCCAAGAATAAACGCCTTTGGATCATGAACGACGCCTTGAATCAATCCACGTTTTGCAGTATATTCCGTCGGTACGCATTTGTCGCTTGAAGGACTGAAAGTACTTTCTTTCAATCCGAGCGGTTTTAGAACTTCTTTTTCAATCGCATCCTGGACCGGCATCCCGTATATTTTTTCAATAATCTGCCCCAAAAGAATCGGACCGATATCTGCATAGACAACTTTCTTTTCGAACCAGTCGCCGACTTTTAACGTATATAAAGCATCCATCAGCTCTGTTGCAGAAAGTTCATTGCGATTTTTGATATATCCGGTAAGCGCCGACGTATGCGTCAATAAATGTCTGAGGGTAACTCTTTTGTCACTGAATTTTTCAAGGTAGTCACATACCCGATCATCAACCGTTAATTTGCCAATGTCCTGCAAATGCAAAATCAAAGTCGTCGTCCCGATGACTTTTGTCAAAGATGCAACGTCATACAGCTTGCCATACGTCAATTTCTTTTTAAACGGAACCACCTGCTCCATTCCAAAAACTTCGCTTTGAACATATCCGGCCTTGATCATAGCATACGAGACGCCAGGAACGACGCCTTCTTTAGCCAATTTGTGGATCAAGGACGTTGTTTTTTCATTAATCAATTTTTTCACTCTCTTGCTTAATCTGGTTTACATATTTAATTTCGAAATTACCATTTTCGTAATCTATCAGGCTGGCTCGCGAATTATCGACCAAAAATAACGGCACCTCGCCTTTCAAACTTTCAATGAAGTTGGAAAGAATCAGGCCATGCGTAACGATCAAAATATTCGCATCCTGATCAGGATATTCTTGCGCAATCGTTTCAAGCGCCCGCCTGAAACGTTTTTCCAAATGAACCGAGGTTTCGATTTCTTCTTCGCCGTCCATTGTTCTGAACAGCTCGGTCAGCTCTGCCACGTGCTCATCATTTGCAAAAGCACGTAAAATCTTGCGCAATCCAAGCGTCCTGAGCGCAGTTGGAATTACCGCCATGTTGTTGGCTTCTTCAAATTTTCCAAAGCTCAATTCGCGCAAGTCAGGGTCACGATATACGGGCGGACATCCTCGCTTGTTTTCCGAAAGGATCAATTCAGCCGTTTCGTGGGTTCGCTTGAGATCGCTCGTATAAACGGCCGTAAATCGAATATTTTGCAATTCCTTGCCAAGTCGTTTCGCCATTCGTTTTCCCTTTTTAGTCAATGGCGAGTTAGTCGTCCCCTGGAGTCTTCTTGAACGATTTAATCTCGTTTGTCCGTGACGAACCAAATAAAAATGAATCGTAGCCATGAATCTTCTCACCTCATTTCTTGGAATCGTGTCTAATTATATTATAGTACGACATGAAAAACGTTTCATTCTTTTTTCAAAATCCAGTGCTTGTGTCACCAAAAATACTTTTATCAAAAGAAAAAAGCTCCGTGACTTTCGTCTTGGAGCTTGGCAGATTAAAACGTCAACGATCAAAGTCAAAAAACGCTTATCAATCTTATTCTTTTCTATTCATATGACAGCTCTACCAAATACGCATCACGCTGTTTTAAGTGTGAAGTCGTTGCCCAAACTTCGTGAAAACCGATGCTTTTTTTGCCAAGCTGATTCCAATAATAATCAAGCAGGCTTCCATGCTGTTCTAAAAAACTGTCTTCTAAACGATTGACCATCAGCTTATTATCCGGAAAATAAATATCCGAATCGGAAACTTTGACGGTGTCTTTGACAAAAATCTGAACAACGTTCGTACAATGCGATTTGACAATATATCGTTCCTCGGGATGTCGCTTCAAATACGAAAGAAGATTGAAAATAGAATCTGAATTGCTTGCCAATGTCTACCCTTCTCTCTAAAAAACATGCTGAATCTCAAAATGACCGCTTAATTTCAAGCCATTTTTCTTACTGAGAATACGATCCAAAAATCGACGAAAACAAAAATTGCCGTTGCCAAAAAGACGCTCTGATAACTGAATATGCTTGAAACCGCAGAACCGATCATTGGTCCAAGCATCCCTCCTGCCGCTTGAAACGACTGATTCCAACTGAATATTCTGCCAAACGCCTCGTGCGGAACAGAAGTCGTCAAAACGGTCTGAACGGCCGGAAGCATTGCTGCATTCGCCATTCCTAAGGCAAAGCGTAAAACTCCGAGCGAAACGGGACTCGATGCAAAATACATCGGAATAAACAAACAAGTTGCCAAAATCAACCCAAGCATCAAAATTTTTAGCGGTCCAACCTCATCCATCTTATTTCCTAATCTAGATGCAACAATCAAAGTGCCAAACCCGGGCATCGCAGCAACAATGCCGCTGACGAACGAAACATTGCCGACGTCATTCATTAACTGTTTGACCAATAAGCTTATGATTGGTGAAATTGACATCAATGACATTTGAACCAGCAGCGTGGTTGCAAACATGAAGAAAATCAGGCGGCGATTTTTCAAACCTGCAAGAACTTCCTTCATCGGCTTCATTTCTTTAGCCGGAATCGGCGTAAAATGCTCTTTTGTCGTCAAAGTCATCAAAAATACGATTCCCATCAAGATGCCAAATATCATAAACGGGGCACGATATCCGAAGA
>JBHADD010000106.1:0-2702 GCA_041854925.1 Ligilactobacillus sp.
GCAGTATATTAGTGGCAATGAACGCCCGTCTTTCAACAAATTAACAGCCAGTGAGTAAATCTCATTGGCTAAGCGGGTGTGTCGTCAACCACCCGATGATGTAGCCACATCGTGAAGAAGCACGTTAGTGCGTTATTACTTCTAAGCCGTTAGGCTTGTGAGCTACAAGCCACCGATTTTAATCGTTGGTAGTTGACATGTTTTCCTCCTGTAAAATATTATATTATTCAGAGATGTTTCGGACAAGAATGGATAATGTTTCACGTGAAACATTTGCATGAGAGCTGATTTTTCACTATAATTGATGGCGGTAATCTTAACGAAGAACTCGAGTGTGATCAGGGGAGGGACAGCCGATTCTTCAAGTCGCAAGCCTGAGCTCTTTTGATAAAAATAATTGCATCCAGTCTAAAAACGATGAAAGGAAGAACTTGAATTGATCGATCTTAAGGAAATACTTGAGAAGATGAATCTGAACCAAAAAATCAATTATGACAAGGTCATGATGAAAATGGTTCAAAATTGGCAAAAAGAGGGGATTCGTCCGAAGATTCTGCTCCACGCCTGCTGTGCTCCGTGTAGCACGACGACGTTGGAGCGCATGACTGAATTTGCTGAAGTAACCATCTATTATGCCAACTCTAACATTCATCCTCGTGCCGAATATCAACGAAGAGAATACGTCCAACAGAAATTTATTCACGATTTCAACGAAAAAACAGGCAATCACGTTCAATTTATTGCCGCACCATACCGGCCACAGGAATACTTTGAAGCTGTAAGAGGCCTTGAAAAAGAACCTGAAGGCGGCAAAAGGTGTCGTGCCTGTTTTGATTATCGACTTGATACGGTTGCAAAAAAAGCCGTGGAACTTGGGTTTGACTACTTTGGCAGCACGCTGACGATCAGCCCGCATAAGAACTCTCAAGTAATCAATTCTGTTGGAATCGAGGTTCAGCAGTTTTACGATGTGCATTATCTGCCAAGCGATTTCAAGAAAGGAAACGGATACCTTCGTTCCGTTGAGATGTGCAAGGAATATGATGTCTATCGCCAATGCTACTGCGGGTGCATGTTTGCTGCCAAGCAGCAGGGCGTTGACTTGTCGCAAATCAGACGCGAAGCCTTGACATTTATGGAGGGAAAAGATGGTCAAAAAGAATTTCCGGAGATTCGCTTTTCGATTGGCGGTATCGAAGTCTGATTTGTGGAAATCAACTTTTTGGTTATTTTTATCATAATAGAAGATTGTCATATATACGCAAAAATCCGGATGGCTTGCAATTGATTGCAAATCATCCGGATTTTTAAATTGAGGCATAAGAGAGGAAATCTCTTATGGTTTGATATTCGTATTTAGCATGCAAAATCGTCAAAATCAACAACTTTGGAACAGCGACTGCGAAGCGACGTATAAAGACGCTTGTAGACGGGTTCGGAAACGTGATAGCTAGTATCATCGTTTTTTATTTCAGGAATAACTGGTACATTTTTAAAGCTCATGCCAGAAATTTTGAGATCTTTTTTGACAATTTCGCCCTCAAGCAAGTGCAAACCAGCAACTGGAGCACGTTTAATTTTAACCATTGTTAGCAATTCTTCTTTCTGTAAAAATCACTAACATTCTATCACAATTTCAAGCAGTTGCAAGCAGAAAAAATCATTTCTAATATGAAAAGGTATCTATACCAATCTGTGTAAGCGTACACTTGATTGTGAAGAATAGATTTTAGCTTAGCAACAATTGCCTAGACAATAATTAATGGCCGCATATTCTTCTCATTTTTAGTCATGACCGATGAGTTTTTGCGTTTGCGTTGCGAGATTGCGCCAAAAGAGGATGGCGTTGTTTTCAAGGTCGCTTTCAAAATCAGCGTATTCATCACGCGGTTTTAAAGTTCCGATGACGTCACCGACAGGACCGCAAACCTTGAGCAATTTGCCTGCTTCTTCCCAGCGTGCCGTCCAGTAAGGTCCTTCAAGTGCCGTATCCAGCATGTCTTGCACGCCGTCTTTAGTCATATCGTTGATGACGTCTTGTTTGGTGGTTTGTTCGTAGCCGTTTTGTTTCATCCAAGCTAGTTTTTCTTCGACTTGTTCCATATCGTCAGGAATCATATGCAGCATCTTAAATTCCGCCCTTCTTAAAAGAATATTTACCTGTATTATTATAAGCTATTGATGCTGTTTTGAGTACACATGCCTCTTAATTTAAGATATAATTACAAGTAGGTATCAATCGAAAGGGAGAATATCATGAGCGAACAGACGGAATTGTTGGAACGACCATATATCAACATCGTTAATGTTATTTGGAGTTTTGACCGGGCAACAAGTCAAGTCAACATGTTGCTCGTTAAGCGTGCAAATGAGCCTGAAAAAGGGGCATGGGCAATGCCTGAAACATATCTGAGAACGGAAGAAAGCGCGGATGCGGCAGCACTCAGGCTGGTTCGCGAAAAAATCGGGCTGAATCTGTCCGCGATTCATACTGAACAGTTGGCGACTTTCACGAATCCGATGCGTTCCGGTCGGGGACGAGATCGAATTCTGTCTTTGGCATACATGACGTTTCTTCCTGAAATGCCGCCGCTCAAAGCAGGGTACGGGGCAACCGATGCACGCTGGTTTGCGTTCTCTGCAGAAGACGGTCACTATATGGTGCGGAACGGAGCACTGCATTTTAAAGCAAGCGAAGCGAC
>JBHADD010000107.1:0-11026 GCA_041854925.1 Ligilactobacillus sp.
CTTCCTTTGACATCGTTCCGATTATGTCGTCTGCTTCGTAATTTTTCAATTCATAATGTTTGATTCCGTAGCAGTCAAGAAGCTCCTTGACATACGGAAACTGTTCCGACAATTCTTCTGGCGTCTTTTTTCTGCCTGCTTTGTAGTCACTGTATTTTTCAGTCCGAAAAGTCTTCTTGCCAGCATCAAACGCAACTAGGATTTTATCAGGATTTACGTCATCTAAAATTTTATCAAGCATTCTTTTAAATGAAAAAACCGCGCTCGTATGAAGACCGTCATGGTTAACGAAACGATCCGTTTGCATAAACAATGCATAGAAACCCCTAAACGTAATACTGTTGCCGTCAATCAGGAGTAGCTTTTGTTTTTCCGTCATTGTCTGCACCCTTTCAATTTAGATTCCTATTCAGATTATAGCAAAAAAACGCAATCAACTCCAAAAAGAGCGACCGCATGTTTTTCAGTATCCTGTCGACAGCAATTGAATAAAGCTGCTGTCGCTGATGTTCGGAACGATTCTGACTCTCTTCAAACCATACATTCCTTCACTGGCATTTGCCAGTCCAGGCTGCGTCGTCGTTGCCAAGGCATACCCCGATTTTTGCGCAGCAATCGCCGTTTGATTATTGCATCTTCCGACCGGATAGCACAAATACTTCGTTTTTTGATTGAGCTTTTGATCAAACCGTATTTTTGAATCGTTCATTTCCTGGAACTGCTGATCATAAGACATTCGATTAAGTTCCAAATGATGAACCGTGTGAAACCCAAAAGATACGAGTCCGTTCTGCTTCATTTCTTCAATCTGATCAAGATTTACGTAATACGGACCTTTGCAGTCGATTTTTGACGTAATCAGATTGATTGTCGCCTTGATGCCTGTTTTTTTAATTGCTTGAAATGCAGAATCGTAATTGTCACGATAGCCGTCACCCAGGGTTACCCAGACAATTCTTTCGGCAGGCTTTTCATTTTTGGTCAAAACGCGCTCCGCTTCTTAAGGGTCCAAAGTATAGTAACCGTTTCTTTTAAGCAGTGCCAATTGATGTTCGAATTGCTCTTTTGGCACGCATAAACGATTCTTGGAATTGCTTGAAATGCTGTGATACATCAGAATCGGAAAACTAATCGGAGTGCTGCATTTGATCCACTTGATCTTTTGTTTGATTTTTGCAATTTTTCTTTTGACAAAATGTTTCCCGGACCCTTTTTCGCCAAAATGCCTGCTTTTTTTGGAAACTTGTTCCGAATTGCCCTTTTTGACATATAAAAAATTCCCGTAACAACGGGAATTTTTCTGATCTTTAATTGTCATCGCTTGAACCGATGCCAAAAATCTGCAACAGATACAAGAAAATATTGAGAAAATCAAGATAAAGGTTCAAAGCACCGACTGCAGCCAGCGAATCAGTATTGACTTGTGATCCGTATTGATAATACATCATCTTATAAGTCTGAGAATCATAAGCCGTCAAGGCTGAGAAAATAACGATTCCGATAAACGAAAAAACATACTGAATCATCGTGCTGTGCAAGAACAAATTAATGATGCTGACGATGATCAAAGCAATCAAAGCAGCCAGTGCCTGTCGTCCGATTCCCGAAAGATCTTTCTTGGTGCTCGTCCCCATGACGGCCAAAACGACAAACAAGACGGCAGCTGCAACAAACGCACGCGTAATGTCCATTGCCGTGTATTTATAAAGCAGACCGCTCAAAAACAGGCCTTCAATCATTGAATAAAAGATTAACGAAAACAAAGCCCTGCCAGACGTCTGAATGGCTTTGAGCGAAGACATTCTGAAGACAAGCACCAATTGCACGATAAACAAAACGCTCATCACGAGACCATTGGACACTAAACGAACAACGGACGGAACGTTGGCGGCCATGAATGCCGTCACTGCCGAAATACCTACAGCAGCAGCCATATAACCATACATTTTTATAAAGAAACTATTTGCGTTTTTGACTAAGTTTTGTCCTTCATATAGATTAGGATCATTATTCATTTCTTTCAACCTCTTCTTCCAAATTATTTTCAAGTTGCTGATGATTGAGACGACGCGGAGGACGCACCATGATTACCGAATCAAGAATTCGATTACCATTTTCGTTTGTTCCTTCAACCGAAATCATGATTACCTCTTTCATAAAATCGACTTTGATGACTTCGAAAGTAAACGTAATCGTTTCTTCATGGTAAACCGGTTCAATGAAATTTGTTGCTACATTTACGATCTCGCTCCCAGGCCCAGGAAGAAGTTTCGAAATCGAACTGGTTAAAATTCCTGACAACATGACCGGAGGCACGACGGGAGCTTTGTACCCCATCGACTGCGCAAACGCAGTTTGAACGTATAACGGATTAGAATCGTTGGTAAGTCCAAGATAAATCAGTAATTCACGCTCTGAAATGCACTCCGTAACGGTTAGAGAATCTCCTTCTTTAATTTCATCGATTGATTTTCCACGCCTATGCGCATCATCTTGCATGCAACTCACTCTCCTGCTTTTAACTTCAAGTACATATTATCACAATCGTTTAATATTCTCAATCATACCGCAAAAGCTTAAAATTATTTAATAAAAAAGTCGAGGTTGCCCTTGACTTTAAAAATTCTCGTTATTTTGCCAATTTCGACTTAATCACAAAAAGTTCGCTGTCTTCAATTGCCATCAAACTATGCGGCTCATTCGGAAGCATGCGCACAAAGCCGCCAGGCGCAAGTTCCGTTTCAAAATCATGACCGGAAAAGATGACCTTTCCCTTGATCGGAACGACTACGACAGTATAGTCAACGTGATGCTCCGGAATTTCCTTTCCGGACAGAATCACCAAATCAGTTACGACTTGTTGATCAGTTTCAAAAATGTGACCAATCCGGCCGATGCTATCATATCGTTCCATGCAATGAAACCTCCTGAATCAATTGTTCTTTAAACTGAGATTGGACAAAAGTTCCTCATATGCCTGCTCATACTTCGGAATGTCTCCGGCACCCATAAAGATGACGACATCATCGTGAAAATCAAGCAGCGGAGACATATTGTCCAAACTGAGAACTTCTCCGCCCTTGCTGATTTTTTCGCCAAGGTCCCTGGCAGAAACTTCACCATTTTTTTCACGAATCGAACTGAAAATTTCAGTCAGATAAACCTTATCCGCAAGATCCAAGCTCTTGGCAAAGTCGTCCATCAATGCAACGGTGCGACTAAACGTGTGCGGTTGAAAAACTGCGATGATTTTCTTTTTTGGATATTGTTGTCTTGCCGCATCAATCGTCGCAGCAATTTCTGACGGATGGTGTGCGTAATCATCGATGATGACCATGTCAGCAACTTTCTTTTCGGAAAAACGACGCTTCACGCCTTTAAAAGTCAAAAGCTCGCGTTTGACTTCTTCAGCCTCAATTTTCTCAAGATAAGAAACCGCGATTACGGCAAGTGAATTCAGCACATTATGCTTGCCAAACAACGGGATGTCAAACGTTCCTAAAAATTCATCGTGTAAATAAACGTCAAAACTCGATCCCTTTGTCGTACGCTTGATATTTTCAGCACGCACGTCATCGTTTCCTTCCGTGCCATAGCGATAGACCGGGATATCAACTTTGATATTTTGCAAATGTTTGTCTTCTCCCCAAACAAACAATGCCTTTTTGGTGTGATCGGCAAGTTCTTGGAAAGCATCACAAACATCTTCAATTCCCGTAAAATAATCAGGGTGGTCAAAGTCGATATTCGTCATAATCGTATAATCAGGATGGTATCCTGCAAAATGGCGCCGATATTCGTCTGCTTCAAAAACAAAAAAACGTGCGTCAGGCAAGCCTTTGCCGGTACCGTCACCTATCAGGTAACTTGTCGGAGAAACGCCGCTCAGAACGTGCGAAAGCAACCCTGTAGTACTTGTCTTGCCGTGAGCCCCAGCAACGCCAATGCTTGTCGTTTCTTCAACGAGCATTTCGACTACTTCCGGATATGTCAGAACTTTAAGTCCCATTTCTTTTGCCTTGGCAATTTCTTCGTGATCGTCAGAAAATGCATTCCCGGCAACAATCGTCATGTTCGCCTGAATGTTATCCTTATCAAAAGGCAAAACCCTAATTCCGGCTTGTTCGAGTCCTCGTTGGGTGAACGTGTATTTTTCAATATCAGATCCAAGGACCTTGCAGCCCTTGTCATTCAAAATCAATGCCAGGGCGCTCATGCCCGTGCCTTTGATACCTACAAAGAAATATGTGGTATTCATATCCATGTCAAACGTCCTCTTTTCATAATCAGCAATCATGTTAAGTTTACCATAATGACGCCCATAAATAAAAGCAATTTTGTTTAAAAGCGCATGTTGTTAAGTGCTTCCTGCGTCAGATGCACGATCCTGGGTTTTGCTCCTCTTGCCTGCGAAATATAACCTCTGCTTTCAAGATCGTCAATGATCGATGCGGCACGGTTATACCCGATCGAAAAAATTCGCTGAAGTTTGGAAGTCGAAATCGTTTCTTCATTCACGATGTAATCCAAAACGCGCGGCATCAATTCATCCTGATTTTCCGCCGCAATGGCTTTTTTCTTCAAAGTCTCAGGATTGAATGCATAGTGAGGCTTGGATTGCTTTCTGATAAAATCGCAAACGGCATCGATCTCATCTTCAATATACGTTCCCTGCAAACGAAGCGGCTGACTGGATCCATTGCCCAAATACAGCATATCGCCACGTCCAAGCAATCGCTCTGCTCCGGAGCAGTCAAGAATCGTTCGCGAATCGGTCGAACTAGAAACCATAAATGCGATTCTTGTCGGGATATTGTTTTTGATCAGGCCGGTCACGACATCAACGCTTGGCCGCTGCGTTGCAACGATCAAGTGAATTCCGGCAGCACGTGCTTTTTGAGTAATTCGCGCAATGTATTCCTGAACCTCGGAAGATGAAGCCATCATCAAATCAGCCAACTCATCAATCACGATCAAGATATATGGAAGCTTGCCGGCGTAATGCCCCTCTTCTTCAAGCTTACTGTTATAACTTTCAAGATTCCTTGCGCCAAGGGAGGCAAGTTTTTGATATCTTTCTTCCATCTCCTCGACAACCCACTTCAAAGCTTCAGTTGCAGCCTGTGGATCGGAAACGACTGGTGAAAGAAGATGTGGCAATCCTTGGTACGGAGCCATTTCAACAGCCTTGGGGTCAATCAGCAAAAGCTTGACTTCTGAAGGCTTTGCTTTGTAAAGAATCGACATCAGCATGCTGTTGATAAAGACCGACTTGCCGGAACCGGTTGCTCCGGCAATCAGCCCGTGCGGCATCTTTTGAATATCGGTTACGCAAGCGTGTCCGAACAGGTCAACGCCAAGCGCAGTCGTTAAAGGCGACTTGGCCGTTTTGAATTCATCAGAACCCAAGACCTCCGATAACAAAACCGGGCGCGACTTCTTGTTCGGAATTTCGATTCCGACGGTGCTTCTCCCAGGAATCGGTGCCTCGATTCGAATGTCTTTGGCTGCCAACGCCAGTTTCAAATCATCATTGAGATTGGTAATCTTGTTGACCTTGACTCCTCTCCCCAAATTCAGTTCAAACTGCGTCACTGTCGGTCCAACCGTCCAATTTGAAACAGAGGCTTCGACCTTAAAAGCCTTCAGAGTTTCATTAAGCGTCTCAGCTTGATTTAAAACCCACTCGTCGATTTGAGGATCATTTTCCTCAATCGGTTCAGGCAAAAGCGAAAGCGGCGGCAATCGATAACCGGCTTCTTCCGTCAATTCTTCGGTTGGATGTTCATTGTCGTTCAAATCTTTTGCCATGCTTTTTTTAAACAAATCTTCATCGATTGCAGCAACTTCTGATGCAGCTTTGTTTTCAGCAGTCGTTTCAATTGCTGCTTTTTCCTCAGCCGCACCATCGGCTTCGCCAACGACTTGCGGATCTGTTTGGGGTTCAGCAAGCTCTGAAGCGTTTACGTCCGTTTCGCTTGGGGATGTTTCCAAGATTTCTTTTGGCGCATCTTCCTGATTTTCACCAAAATTTTTCTTTGGATAAAAAGTTTCAACCTTAAGCTGAGATATTTGTTCCGTTTTATCGTTTAAAAAATCCGATTCCTTTTTTTCATCCTCAGCGACATCATCATCCGAAACAAGCTCTTTTTTAATCACATCGGCTTGTTTACTGAATGTTTCTTCCGAAGTTTCTTCTTTAAAAAAGATCTCCAAGCCATTGGTCAAGTCAATGGCATCTTTTTCGTCATCATCAAACAGCAGATAGTCGCTTGGATTTTTTCGCAATTCGGCCGCCAAACGGCGATAATCAGGATCAGTCGAAATTACTTTTTGACCGATTACCTTTGGAATATACGTCGGATGAAAATAACGCGAACGTGAAGCATTTCCCGATTCCTTATTTGAATGCTTTTTTAATTTGTTTTCCGGCTTGACCAAATCATTTTTGCGATAAAATGCCGGTCCATCATAATACTTCATGAATTCCACCCTAACTGCATTGATTTGCCCATGAAAAAAGGGCCTGGGAAAACTTCCCGACCCCTCAATTTTAACATAAAACTATGCTTCCGTTTGGAATAAATGCGCAGCCTTGTCAAAATCAAAAGCTGATCCGACCGGATAATCATCAGCATTCAAAACCAGAATTCCGCGCTTTTGAGGAGCATTTGGCAAGTGAAGCTCACGCGCAGAGCAAATCATCCCGAAGCTGTCGATTCCGCGTAATTTCCCCGGAAAAATCAACGTACCGTCCGGCATCATTGCCCCAACTTTGGCAACGACAACGTTTTGTCCCTTCTCAATATTTGGAGCACCGCAAACAATCTGCAGATGTTCATCATTAACCTTGATGCTTGTTACGTGGAGATGGTCGGAGTCAGGATGCTCCTCTAATTTTTCGACATATCCGACAACAAACTTCGGCTTTTCATCAACAACAAGTTCTGACGAAAAACCATTTTCCGTCAATGTCTCATTTAATGAAGCAACTTGTCCATTATCCAAAAAAACTTGACCTTTTTTGGTTTCAAGGCCGCTAAGAATCTTAGCAGCATTGAAAAAATTGTAACCCGTCGTTTTGCCTGATTCAGCATCAAAAATCCTGACGATGTCGCCCTTCTTTTCACAAGATTGGGAAACAGCATCGGGAGCAATGACTGTCAGCAAAACGTCGCCTAGCTGCTCTTTATTGTAACTTGCAATCAACATTGATATGATACTTCCTTCTCAAATTATTTGGTAAAATCCCAGAATTATTCAGCGTTATTTAAAAATATTTCGACCTCTTCTTTTGTCTTGCGATCCTTGTTGACGAACCGATCTTTTTCCTTACCGTCAACATAGACGATAAAACTCGGAATTCCCATGACGAACATCTCTTGACAAAAATCAATGTTTTCGTCACGATCGACCAACAAGAACTTGAAATCAGAAAACTCTGCTTCAATTTCCGGCATCGCAGGCTTGATAAATTGACAGTCCGGACACCAGTCTGCCGTAAAAAACAACACATACTTTCCGTTGTCATATTTCTGTTCAAATTCCGTCTTTGTCATTTTTGCCAGTTTTTCCATATCAATACCCTCCATATCAATTAATGCAACAATTATAACGCATCCCTAAAAAAAATACACCATCTTTGCCTACTGAACTATGTTATAATCTAGGAAATGCTTCAGGAGGCAACAAATTGAAAAAAGAAAACATTCTGCTTTTCGCAGCGTCAGGATTTGTCATTGGAAACTTATTTGCCAAAACGGTTGAAAAACATGCCAGAATGTTGCCAGAAAAAGTCCTTTTTGACGTCAAAAAAGAGCTGAAAAAAGATGCGAGCTTTTATGACGGTTGGATTGAACACAAGACCGTCCCGTTTCAAAAATTTTCATTGACCCATGATGCTTATCATGGCGGCATCCTAAAGAAAGAAAATGCCAGGCCTATATGCTACGAATTTTGGGCCGACTCTAAAACAGGCAGCATTCTAAAAATCAATAGAACCGCTCAATTTTAAAATGATTGAACGATATTTCGCTGTGGCCGGGATTTACCCGGTCTTTTTATCAGAAATGCGCCGTCAGTTTATAAATAGGCTGGCCTTTTTGACTGAATTTTTCTTCATACTCGGTCATGACGTTTTCCTCTGCTTCTTCAGAGTCGTGCAAATCAAGCCAAACGCCATCAAAATGCATTCCAAATTCATTCATGCTGCAAAGAGAATACTCGAACAAGCCGCGATTATCCGTTTTGAACTCGATTCTTCCGTTTCCGGTCAGAACATTTTTGTACGATTCAAGGAACGCCTTATATGTCAAACGCCGTTTCTCATTACGCTTTTTAGGCCAAGGATCGGAGAAATTAAGATAAATTCCGGAAACTTCACCTTCATTGAAAAATTCAGTCAACCCGCTTCCGTTTGCACAAACAAGCTGTAAATTAGGAAGTTTGGCATCAAGCTGCTTTTTAAGGGCAATCCCGACTGCAACGGTCTGCATTTCAAGGCCGATAAAATTTCTGTCAGGATATTTTTCAGCCATTTCAACGATGAAACGACCCTTGCCTGTTCCGACTTCAACAAAAATCGGCTGTTCTTTTTCAAAACGTCCCTGCCATTTTCCAGCGAATTTTTCCGGTTCCGTCACGACATATTGGGGATTGGCCTCTATCAGCGGCTTAGCCCAAGGTTTGTTTCTTAACCTCATATCTTCTTTTTTCCTCCAGATAGTTGTTGCTTTCAGTAAACAAGGGACAAAAGGCCACCCTTTTATCCCTTGCCATTAAATAATTTCTTATTTGAAAACTCATTAAGCTTTACAATGTCTTGGTTCATTTCATGGAAACGACCACGCATTCGGCTATTCTTGATATTCAGTAGCAAGTAGAGTTTTGCATACCATTCAACGCGCTCACACAAATCTTCCGTAAGATTTCCCTTTGCGTATTGACTTAACCACTGATACCAACTATTGCGCGGGACATATTGACACATTAACATACTGATATCCATCGCAGGATCTGCGATAATTGCCGACTCCCAGTCTACGAGATACAGCTTTTCAGAGTCGGACATCAGCCAGTTTTTATGATTCAAATCGCCATGACATACTTCGTAATTCGAGCGTTCAAGTTTAGGTTGACATGCCCTCAACTGATTGGCAACACTCTTTAAAAGCGGATGTCGTCTCAAATCGGAATCCAATCCTCTGAAATAACGATTCAGCAGCTCGTATGGCGTAACTATCCGTCCGCCTATCTGCAGCAACATCTTCTTCAGCAATTCCGAATGATGCACGCGATACAACAATGACGTAACATCCTCAGAACACATCTCATCTTTTGCAAGGCAACGACCATTCATCCACTCTTGAGCAGTCAGCGTATCTCCCGAAACCATCGTCTTTGTCCAAATCAGTCGCGGAACGATATGCTCAATCGAAAGCGCTGCTAAAAAAGGAGACGAATTTCGTTTCAAAAAAACACGTTCATCTTTGTTGATGCCCATATAGGCCGTACCAGTGTCACCATCAATCGGAAGAACTTGCCAACCATTTTCCAAATTAAGGTTCAACGCAGGCTCTCCTTTTTGAAAATATCGATAACTAGTGGTATTTTACCCAATTAATTCCTATATGTCAAGTTGATGCTAAGCTTCTTTTCAAGATAGTTTCCCGTGACAAAGAAAGTTTCAACGATCATGATTGCCAATGCCTCCAAGGCCATCAGCGGCCGACCGGTGCCAATCAGACAAAAGACGGTGAAGATGAAGGCGGCAAAAAGCATGACCGTTCTCAAAACCCCTCTGAAGTCTCTTATTTTTTTCTCAAACTCTTGCGGATAGATATGCATAAAAACAATTTCATCGTAATTGGTTGACAAAGGTATCAGCTGGAACCCCAGCATGTACAAGAAAACTGCTGCTATCAAGAGAGACAAATACGTATCCAGGAACGCTAAAATTACACTTCCCAAAACAAGTATCCGAATCAACAAGATGCTGTATTCGCCCGATCTCGCCAAACCTCTGACATACAGATATCTGTACGGCTTTTCAGGATTCGGTTTTGGCAAAAAAGTATCCAAAAAACGCCTTCTTTTGGCTTTGGCAACCACATACGGCACATCGCAAAAAAGGTTGAAAAAACGATAAAGTCCCATCATCCTGGCAGTTTCCCTTTCAATTGCAAAATTCCACCTAAACATTTTTTGATAAACGCTTTGCTTGACGTTTTGAAACAAAAGGAAAATTGCAACGATCATCAGGCAGAGGCTGAGCACTGCATTAAAAAAAAGCGCAAGCGATAATGCCAAAATCGGCAGCAAAACTCTGAAAATCAGTTCAAATAGCAATGAAGAAAATTTTTCATCATAAAATTCCGCAAATTCATCAAGAAGCACGAACGTCTTGCTTGCAAGCATCAAAACAATAATCAGCAACACGTTTGCATTTGAAATGTCGCAAGCAAAGAGCATGAACGGAACGAGCACCAATCCTCCAACCAAAACAACGGCAGCACCGCTCAAATAAGATGAAAAAAAACTCCTTTTGAGGTATCGTCCCATTTCTGATTCTTTGGCAAGCAAGAAAACCGCATCTGCTTTTTTCAGCAGCGTCTTCGGTTTGCCGATCTGCAGCAAAATGATGACGATTAAAACGAGTAGCGGTTTGGAATACCAAAGATTGCTTGGATGATTCAAACTTTTGATATAGTCAGAATACGTCAACCCAAGACCGCCCAATGCAAACAAAACCGATAAAACGAAAAAATCATTCAAAACATAGCGCAAATATTTGAATATTTGCTTAAAATAGTCACTTTGGCGCTTTTTATAAAGTCCATCCATCTTATTCACCTTCCAGGCCGGCCATTCCAAGATAAACGTCGGAAAGCGTCGCATCTTCTCGGCCATAATTTTGTTTCAATTCTTCCAAGGTTCCGGCTGCTTGAAGTTCTCCGTGATCGATCATGACAAACCGATCGCAGTATTTTTCAGCCGTGCTCAAAACATGCGTCGACATTAAAACGCC
>JBHADD010000108.1:0-3120 GCA_041854925.1 Ligilactobacillus sp.
ATTGAACGCTACGTTGAAAAGGTCGAACCGAAGAAGGTTTATTTCAAACTGATCGTGAACAGCCAAAAGGCGCAATCTCTGGGAAATTTGCAGCTGGTCAATACGCCTGAAGGAACGGTTGATTATTTTGACTCGTACAAAGTCAACGGCAAGGCTTCGGAAGGACTCAATCTCAAGCGGGGCAGAAACGTCATTGAAGGAAAAACAGATAAGGAAGACTTTGGCAAAAAAGGCGTCAAGACCGTGCTGTGGTACAAGCTCGGCAAAATGAAATATGCTGAATATTTTTTTGAATGATGAGGAAAATATGGCCCGAAGTGAAAAACCGGTTGATTTGCAGTTGATTGCAAATCTAAACCGGTTTTTGCGTATGCATGACAATCGCCTTCCGTGATGGAAATAAGCAAAAAGAGTCTGAGACCCGATTTTACGGCCATTATGATGAGGATTTACGGGCATAACCACATTCTTTCAATTTATCGAGATTTTGTTCTACTCTCAGACCGCACGCCTCCTAAAGTAGATAAAAATCCCTCCGTTCTCTCAATTACCGCCCAGTCCAAAGCCGTCGCCCACGGCTCCCCGGCAGCCGCATAAAACAAAAACATCCCCGTTTCAACGCAGAAGCAGAAACGAGGATGTTTTTCGTAAAAAAACTCCACGATTGGGGAATCGCGGAGAAAAAGGAATATTATTCAAGCGGTTTAGGGATGCCGCCTGAACCATCACTTACTTTTTAGGGGGAGCAAGTGAAATATGTTTGTTGTTATTAGGTATGTTTTAAAGATAAACTAAGCTAATGAACTCTTTGTGAATTAAATAAGAATTTTAAATGAATTTTGCAAAAAGTTAGTTGCCTTTTTTTAAGTTCTTTGATAAAAAGTCTAAAACAATGGTCAAAGAATATGGCGTAAAGAACGCATCGGAACCGTGGTCGCAATTTTCAAGTGCGTAAAAATCAGCGGGATGTGCGGTTTGTTTGAGCTTTTCATACAACATCACGCTTTGCGCAAACGGCACCGTTCGATCCTTCTTGCCGTGCATGATCAAAAATGGTGGCAGCTTTTTGGAATCAATGTAGTTCAATGCGCTGGATTTTTCAAGAAGATCAGGCATCGTGCGAATATTGACGTTGCCAAACAGCAGTCCCGTCGGACTTTTTTCGCTCTCGTGATCCCAGTTTGTCGGAAATTCCTGCATGCGCGAGAAGTCGATCGGTCCGTAAAAATCAACGCAGGCGCGGTAGTGCAGCGGAGAAAAGCGCACGTCTTCGTCTGAAAATTCCTGCATGTTGCCGGTAACGCAAGCCATGACTGAGGCATATGCACCGGAAGAATCGCCGAAACATGCGTAGCGATACGGATCGACGCTGTACTCGAAAGCGTGGTTTAACATATAGCGCGTGGCAGTCTTCAAATCCTTGATTTGCGCCGGAAAAATTCCCGTCGGAGTCGGACGATATTCGACGATTGCGACAACGTAGCCGTGCTTTGCGACCTCAATCAGCGGAACCAGGTGTCTGGTGAGGTTTTGTCGTTTAAATGCAGAGCCCTGGGTATACATGATAAGAGGATAATGCTTTGTTTCCGTTTCTTCGTGAGCAGGAACGATGATTGTCAAATGCAGAGCCTGGCCATCTTTGACGGCGTAACAGACGTTTTGAATCACTTGCGGATAAAAAGGACTCGTCGGTTCGTTTAAGGTTTTCATTCCTTCAGGCTCAAAAGGAGAGGACGGAAATTCGTCAAATGAGTATTGTTTCAAGGAATCACGACCTTTCAAAATCTCTTTAGTTCAATCATAGCTTTTTTAGTAATTTTTTGCCATCAAATTTATATTTAAGAGTTGCCGTAAAGGCTTGTTTTTCATCAAAAAATAACTTACTATTGTAGGTAGCGTGTGAAACAAGGCACTTGCGTTATGTTTCACAAAATTTGAGAAAATGCAAGAGGAAAATGATGACACCAGAAGAATTTCGTCAGGCATTGGCTGCACGAGGCGTTGAACTGAGCGACCATCAGATGCAGCAATTTGCGGATTATTATGAATATCTCGTCGCCGTGAACGAGCATGTCAATCTGACGGCGATTACCCAAAAAGATGAAGTCTATCTCAAGCACTTTTACGATTCTCTGATTCCGGCACTGACCGTCAAAGATCTTCAGACAAAAGCTTTGACGCTTTGCGACGTGGGGGCTGGTGCCGGTTTTCCGTCGATTCCGATGAAAATCGCATTTCCGAATCTTAAGGTAACGATCGTTGACTCGCTTAATAAGCGAATTCGTTTTTTGAACGATCTTTCGGAACGACTGGGGTTGGAAGAAGTCGAATTTCATCACGGCAGAGCGGAAGAGTTTGCCGGCAAAAAGAGTAGGCATCGCGAAAACTATGACGTCGTGACGGCAAGGGCCGTTGCGCGTCTGTCGGTTCTTTCGGAGTATTGTCTTCCCCTCGCAAGAGTCGGAGGACGTTTTATCGCACTCAAGGCGCAAAAGTCTGAACAAGAACTTGAAGATGCGGAGTATGCGATTGAAAGTCTCGGAGGAAAGCTGGTTGATGATGCCGTTTTTCACCTTCCTGAAACGGATGACGTGCGTCATATCATTACGATCGAAAAAATCAGGCAGACTCCGAAAAAATATCCCAGAAAGGCCGGAACGCCAGCCAAGATGCCGCTTGAAAAGCCTAGAGCATAAGGTAAAGGAGCGATTTGTATGCCATTTTCTTTTTTTAAGGGCAATAATAAGAATCAGGAAAGCATCGAAACGCCAAAAGATAACCGGGACCGCGTTGAAGAAATCGCCGTTTCTTTGATCGTTCCCAATCGCAATCAGCCTCGCAAGATTTTTTCCAAGGAAAGCATCGAAGAACTTGCCGAAACGATTCAGGATCACGGCCTTTTGCAGCCGATTGTTCTGAGAAAATGCAGTGACGGGAAGTATGAAATTATTGCCGGTGAACGCAGGTTCAGGGCCGTCTGCTCGCTTAAATGGGAGAAAATTCCGGCTATCGTGAAGGAAATGAGTGATCGCGAATCTGCTTCATTTGCAATCATCGAAAACCTCCAAAGGGAGGAGCTGACTGCAATTGAAGAAGCACAGGCATATAGTCGTCTGATGG
>JBHADD010000109.1:0-6736 GCA_041854925.1 Ligilactobacillus sp.
AGCTGCGTAAGGTGTATCACTCTTTCCGAAGCTGTCAAGGGAACCTCTTCGAGGTGCGCAGATGGCGCACCCTTGACAGCTCCTTCAAGAGTTATAGTGGACAGACATGGATGCATTCGCATCCCCTGCACAACTTGTGCCTGGGAAAAATATTTTACACACAAATTAGGACTTGACTATAATAAGCTGATGGGAACATCATAAATGAAAAGATAGGAGTTTTTGGCGGTGAATTTTTTAAAAAAAGCCAACAGCAATCACGATAAGAAAAATAAATCACATATTCCTTTCAGATTGAACTTTCTTTTTTTCGTCGTTTTCATTTTGTTTGCGGCTCTGATTGTCCAACTTGCATATTTGCAGATAGTTTTTGGACCACGTTTTGAGTCTGAAGCTCAAAGCGGCAACACAAGGATCGAAACAAAAAATGTTCAACGCGGGATGATTTATGATTCGACCGGTAAAATCTTAGTGGCAAACAATACTTCAAGGGCGATTACCTACACCAAGCCGCTGATGATTTCTTCTTCTGACATGTTCAAGATTGCCAATAACTTGATAAAATATGTTGAGATTGAACCAAGCAAATTGTCCGATTCCAATAAGGAAGACTATTATTTGGCTAATCCCAGGCATGAGAAGTTCGTCAAAAGTCAAATCAAAGATGCAAACAAAATTACCAATTCATCCAAGCTGTATCACATGGAACAGGATTATGTCAAGAAACACAAGCTTGGAATGAAACTCACTGACAGCCAAAAGCGAGCAGCAACCGTTTATGCAAAAATGAACGGTGCCTATTCGCTGTCGACTGTTTATATCAAGACCAAAGACGTGACCGATAATGAAATGGCCGTTGTTGGCGAAAATCTCTCAGAGCTTCCGGGAATCAAAATCGGAACAAGCTGGACGCGTTCATATCCTAACGGAGATTCCGTAAAAAGCGTTATCGGAACCGTTACGACTGAAAAACAAGGCCTTCCGAGCGACATGATCAATACTCTGCTTGCAGAGGGGTATTCGCGAAATGACAGCGTTGGTTCGAGTTATGTCGAATCACAATACGAAAACGTCTTGAAGGGAACCAAAGAAGTCATCAACGTTGAAAACAGAAATAACAAAATTATCAAGGAAATCAAGCAATATGGCGGCAAAGCCGGTGACAACGTCGAATTGACGATTAATTCCGATTTCCAAAACAAGGTTCAAAAGATCATGAATGATTGCGTCAAATCGATTGTCGGAAGCAATCCGTATTCTCCTGGTGCTTATGCCGTAGTGATGAATCCGAACACCGGCGGTATCTATGCGTTGGCAGGCGTCAGCCGCAACGTGAAAACCGGTAAAATTACCGACAACGCCCTTGGAGCAATCAATCAGACTTATGTAATGGGTTCCGTTGTTAAGGGCGCAATGGTGCTCGGGGCTTTGAAATCCGGCGTGATCACGCCATCAAATAATACGTTGACGGACGAGCCGATCAAACTCAAAGGGACGGCAACCAAATCTTCTTGGTTCAATAAGACCGGCGGGGCAAACATGTCTTTGACGGCATCCGATGCGTTGGAGGTTTCTTCCAACTCGTATATGATGAAGCTCGCCATGATGGAAGGCGGATTCAACTATGTTCCCGGATCAGCGCTGTCGCTTTCAAATTCGATTTTTGACAAGCTTCGTTCCAATTTCAAGCAATTTGGACTTGGCGTTAAGACCGGAATCGACATTCCGGGAGAAGCAAAAGGCTTTGAAGGACCTGCTAATCAGTCTCACATCGGTAATGCGCTCGACTTGTCTTTTGGCAACTACGATTCGTATACGACGCTTCAGCTGGCACAGTATATTTCAACGATTGCAAACGGAGGATACAGGTTGCAGCCGCATTTGCTTAAATCCATTCGCTCCACCAATCGTGATGGATCGCTCGGAGAAGTTAAGTATGAATTTGAGCCGAATGTTTTAAACGTCGTTGGTGCAACCGATTCACAGTGGAACGTCGTCAAAGAAGGTCTCTGGAAGGTTGTTCATGGAACCAGTTCCTACAGAACGGGGACGAGGCTTGCGGATATCAAACCAGCAGTATGTGCCAAGTCAGGTACTGCGCAGACTTTCTATAATACTGCAGAAACCGAAACGCTTAGTCTTGTTACCTATGCTCCGCAGAAGAATCCTCAAGTTGCAATTGCCGTAGCTTTCCCTAATATCAGCGATAGTTCCTCCAGCATCAATTCAACGGCAGTTAAAGAAATTTACGATGCTTATTGGAAAAACGTGCAGACAAGTGATGGTTTAAAGTAGCAAAAGCGCTAAGTTGATCGTATTTTTACTGTCAAGTAAAAATACTTAACGAAAAACTGAAAAAATACTGGTAATCAAGCCGAAAAGATGATATGATATTAAGCGTTGGAGTTGCACCTTTGCAATTCGTTAAATGATACGTAAGTTTGGAGGTTTGAAAATGCGCGTAAACATCACATTGGAATGCACGGAATGTCATGAACAAACATACTTGACAAACAAGAACAAGCGTAACAATCCTGATCGTCTCGAGCTTAAGAAGTATTGCCCACGCGATCGCAAGGTTACATTACATCGTGAAACAAAATAACAACAGGTTTAAAACCCTGTTGTTTTTTTGTTAGTGAATAGAACCGCTTACAAGGATGTGATTTTAATGAAGAAGACTTTTAGAAACAAACAGATTGAAATAATCAGACGTCACGTTGGAGAGTCCGGATATTTAGCGGAAGAATTTAAGCTTTATGCTAAGCTTCGCGCAGAAGACAGCTGGAAAAATGCAAGGATAATCGCTTTGACAATCAGCACAGGGATTGAAATTGATACCAAGCCTTTGATATCCTTGGCGTGGGCAGATAAAAAGAAGGTCGTCGTGCCCAAAACTTTTCCGGGAAGAAAAATGGAATTTTTTGAAATCGTTCCGGAAAGCGAATATGAATTAACTTCCTTTGGCCTTCTGGAGCCAAAAGATGAAACGAAATTCGTGTCCGGTGATCAAATAGACTTGATTGTTGTTCCGGGAGTCGCATTTACTCTTGAGGGGCAAAGGCTCGGATACGGCGGGGGGTTTTACGATCGCTATCTGAGCGGATATCGCGGAGATACGATTGCATTGGCGGACAGTTCAAGGTTGTACGAAAAACCCGAATGGGGAGAAGACGAGTTTGACATCGCAGTTCAGAAAGTTTTGAAACCATGATGGTTTAAGAAAGGAATTTGCTCAATGAAGTACAATTTTAAAAATTTTCCGGTGACCTGCGTTTTGATCGGGATCAACGTCGCAATCTACTTGCTGATGACTTTTGCCGGAGGCAGCCAGAACCCGAGCGTTTTGGTTCGATTCGGCGCAAATTTTGCACCGGATGTTTCCAACGGCGAGTATTGGCGGTTGTTGACAGCGATGTTTTTGCACATCGGTTTGGAGCATTTGGCATTGAATATGCTGACGCTGTATTTTATCGGTGCTTCGCTTGAACCTATTCTTGGTTCGGTTCGTTTTGCTGTTTTGTATCTCGTAAGCGGAATTTGCGGGAATGCGGCGAGCTATTCTTTGACGAATGGCTTGTCTGCCGGAGCCAGCACTGCGCTGTTCGGATTGTTCGGCGCATATTTGATGCTTGGAGAATCATTCAGAAACAATGCCTACATTAAGATGATGTCACGCCAGTTTTTACTGTTGGTCGTTTTGAATATTTTCTTTGATTTTTTCAACAGCGGAATCGATATTTGGGGGCATATCGGCGGTTTGCTCGGTGGCTTTTTGTTCGGATACGTCATCGGAGCTCCGAAACTTGGAGAAATTCCGGTGGGTAAACGAGTCATCTGTGCAATAGCAATTTTAATGTTTTTGCTTGTTATGTTCAAATCGGGTTTCGTTTATCAGTATTTTAAAGTATAATTATTTTTGGAGGACTTTTATGAAGACTTTGTACGATGTCCAACAGTTGCTTAAACGTTTTGGAATATTTGTCTATGTTGGAAAAAGACTTTGGGATATTGAACTGATGGCTTTGGAATTGGATAATTTATACAAAGCCCAGGCAATCGACCAAAAAACTTTTCTTAGCGCGAAGCTTGTTTTAGAAAGAGAGCATCGTTACGAGGAAAAACGTGAAAGGACGAAAAAGAACACAACGGAGGATGAAGTGTAATGGATAAGAAACTTATCGGCGTTGACCTTGGCGGGACGACAATCAAATTTGCGATTTTGACGCAAGACGGTGAGGTTCAGCAAAAATGGAGCATCAAGACTGATATTTTAGATGAAGGTTCACATATCGTTCCTGATATTATCGAATCAATCAACCATCATCTTGATTTGTATGAAATGAAGCCGGAACAGTTTATCGGAATCGGAATGGGAACTCCTGGGACGGTTGACGTTGAAAAAGGAACCGTTATCGGTGCTTATAATTTAAACTGGAAAACGTTGCAAAACGTTAAAGAAGAAGTAGAAAAAGGCACTGGCATTGCTTTTGCACTCGACAACGATGCCAACGTTGCAGCTTTGGGCGAACAATGGAAAGGTGCCGGCGAAAATGCGGCCAATGTTGCTTTTATTACTTTAGGAACTGGCGTTGGCGGCGGCATCATCGCTGACGGAAAGCTTCTTCATGGTATGGGAGCTGCTGGTGAAGTGGGTCACATTAACGTTGAACCTGGCGGATATCTTTGCACTTGCGGGAATCGTGGATGCCTTGAAACGTATGCGTCAGCGACAGGCGTTGTTCGCGTTGCACGCGATATGGCAGAAGAATTTGCCGGAAAGTCCGCACTTAAAGATGCCGTTGACAATGGTGATGACGTTACGTCGAAGATAGTTTTTGATTTGGCTAAAGAAGACGATGTTTTTGCTGTTAAAGTCGTTGATCGCGTTTGTCGCTACCTCGGGCTTGCATGCGCAAATATCAGCAGCATTTTGCATCCGGAATATATCGTCATCGGTGGTGGCGTATCTGCTGCCGGAAGCTTCTTATTGGAACAAGTCGCCAAATATTTCAAGCAATATGCTTTTCCGACGATTCGCAACACGACAAAGATCAAATTGGCACGTCTTGGCAATGATGCCGGAGTAATCGGTGCAGCTTCTCTTGCACTTAGATTTAAAGATTAGAATAAAAAGAGTTTGCATCACCCCTGTTGCAGAAATGTAACGGGGATTTTTTATATCATAGACTTGATTTTACCATCATAATATGCTGATATTATATTAGACGCTTTTTTAGTCTAGGAATCTGGAAAGAGGGATTAATCGTGAGTTTAATGTTAGGTGCGGCACATTCGGTATTTTTCTATGTCAACATTGTGTTGATTACGATTCTTGTCGTAATGATCGGAACGCAGCTTTATTGGTTCGTTCGTTCTAAAGTTTCCGGCAACGTGATTGACGGCGAGGAGTTCGCAAAGGGCATTCATCGAGGCCAGGTTGTTGATTTGCGCGATGAAAACAAGTTTAAGAAAGACCATATGCTTGGATCACGCAATATGCCTTTTATGCAATTCAAAATGTATAAAGATGCTTTGAGAAAAGACATGCCTGTTTATTTATATGATGAGGGCGTCCAGTACCCGATCAAGGTAGCTTCAAAGCTCAAAAAAGAAGGCTTTAAAGAAGTATATATTCTCAAGGGCGGCTATTCTGCATGGGAAGGCAAGAAGAAAGGAACAAAAGTTTCTTCTGACAAGTAGATAAAAAGCGAGCGGAATTATGACCGCTCGCTTTTTGATTTTTTAATTTTGGTGAGCAGAACGACGCTTGCGCATTGCGCGCTTGCGATGTTCGTCTAAAATTGCTTCACGCTCTTCAATTGGTTCGACAACGGTCTTTTTGAACGCATAAACGCAACCTGCGACTGCGCTGATCGTAGCAATGGTACCGAAAACGAATCCCTTGCCAAATGATTTCATGGGTGATTCCTCCCTTGTTTTATTTACTACTATTATGAACGAAACTTGTAAAAAATTCCAGTTAAATCACTCAAAATTATAATTGCTTTTGACCGGAGAAATAATTTGTGAAATGTTGTAAAATAGTTGTTGTAAGTTGCTCAGAAATATTGCAAAAAGGAGAGTTTCGATGAAACAAAAGCTTCTTTCAATCGTTGGACCTACGGCGGTGGGAAAAACGGCCCTTTCACTCGAATTAGCCAAGAGGTATCAAGGCGAAATTATTTCGGGAGATTCGATGCAGGTTTATCGAACTCTTGATGTCGGGACGGCAAAGATAAGGCCTGATGAAATGCAGGGCATAAAACACCATTTGATTGACATTTTGGATCCTTCCGAGCGTTTTTCATGCGTCGATTTTATTTTACGATGCAAAGAAAGCTGCCAAGAGATTTCAAAACGAGAAAAGCTGCCATTGATTGTGGGCGGAACCGGATTTTACGTTCAAGCTTTGTTGGACGGATTCAAGCTTGGGCAAGATGAATATTCAGTGAATGAAGAAGAGCGAACCAGATGGCATGACTATGCTAAAAATCATGGGAGGCAAGCACTTTGGAACAAATTGAACGAAGTTGATCCGATTGCCGCTGCAAAAATTCCGGTCGGAAACGAATTGCGCATTGTCAGGGCGCTTGAGGTTTACGAAAAGACGGGCAAGAAATTTTCTGAACAAAACGATGTTGACGCTGGCGAGTTTGATGCTTTGGTAATCGGGCTGACGACCGACAGAACGCTGCTTTACGAAAGGATCAATCAGCGAGTCGATCTGATGATG
>JBHADD010000110.1:0-3832 GCA_041854925.1 Ligilactobacillus sp.
ACATCTTCAATTGAAGAAAGCTTTTTATCGCATTCTTCAAGATTATCAAGGACTGCTTGAAGAAAAGCCATTTCTTCTTTTTTATCCGCCATAAATCAACACCCTCTGACTGACTAACTATTGCTTGATGAGTTTTGAGACTGGAAGTAAGAAAATTGCGACTGCAAGTTTCCGATTGCTGCATCCAGATTGGTAAACATCCTGACGTAGCGTGCACGCTTTGTTGCAATCTGTTCTGTGATTCGTTCAATCTGATTGTTGTAGTCTTTGATTTCACTTTGATACGATGACTTGCGCAAAGAAATGACTCCTTCGCTGCCTGACTTGGTTGAAGTATACCGATCAATTACTGCTTTGAAATCAGCCGTATAACCTGTCCCGGTTTTTTCAGTCGAATACTTGCTTGAAGTATCAACAAAGAAGAAATCTTTGACGGCATTAGGATTCTTGGCAAGCTGTGCCTTGAATTTCGTTTCATCAAGCGAAAGCGTGCCGTTACGATCAACGCTCAGTCCTAGCGTTGATGCACTGACGCCATTGACTGACTTACCGCCTAGAACCGTACTTTGCAGCTTCGATTGAAGCGAAATCAAAGTTGAATCCCCGGCCAAAGCACCAGTCGTATTATCAGATTTGGAAGGATCGCCAACGTCCATCTTCTCGCTAATAAAACTCATAACGCTATTATACTGGCTGACGAAATCTTTGACGGCAGATAATTCCTTATCCGTATCATTCGTCAATCCCAACGTGATTGTCTTCGATGCATCGGCCTTCTTGAAGTTGAACGTGACACCGTCAACAACGTCCGTCGGATTGTTGCTGTTTCGCTTCATTGGGATGCCATCAAGCGTAAATTCAGCGCTTTGACCTCTTTTTGTCTGCGAATCTTTAAACCCAAGGCTGTCTTTCAGGTCGCCGCCAATCGTCAATGTTCTGTCGCCCATTTCTTCTGATGAGACGACAAGCTGATTGTTGACGATTGTTGCCTTAAGGCCTGCGCCCTTTGTTCCTGTGGAATCTGAAGGATCTTTTGAATTATTGATGGCGTTTGCGATGTCTTTTAAAGAATCCGTTGCCTTGACGTCAATTTCGACCGTCAATGCCTTATCGCTGCCATCGGTTGCGCCATTCGTGATCGTCAGCTTGCCGCTATAACCTAACGCATCTTTAGTCGAAATTTTAGTCGTCCCATCTGCCTTTGAAACAACGTCGCCCGTAATCTTGCTTGCCGTTGCAAGCTGCTTGACAACAAGATCGTATGAACCTTCCATTGAATCTGAAGTTCCTGAAATAGTTGCTATCGTATCATCGCTTGAAGTGACCTTTTTCGTTTGATAAGTAGCTTCATCCTGCAAAACATCAAGCTTGCTTGTTAAATTGCTTAAACGCGTACTGATGTCGGTCCATGCCTGCGACTTGGTATTAATCTTGTCAATCTTGTTTTGAATAACGGTCTTTCTGAGTTCGTCTGATTGAAGCAATTGATCAATCGTATCAGAAGTAATCCCGGTATATTGACCCATATAGCTTGAAGAACTGATGGATCCTGCCGTTGTAGAAGTCGTAATGCTGCTCATGATATTCACTATCCTTTCTTATCTACTGCAATTCCCATTTCATCCCAAATTCTGCCAATCATGTCAAGCATCTTTTTGGAAGGAATTTCTTTGACGACTTTTTTAGTTGTCTTATCTACCATTTCAACGTAAATTCGATGTGTTCTTTGATGCATCTTGAATTCAAGATTGATGTTCTTGTTCGTCAGCCGGTCATTGAGCTTCTTCAATTCCTCTTCAATCTGTTCCTTGAACGCATCCATCTCTTCATCGAACTCAAAGTCATCAGTACCTGATTCACCGCTTTTTTCCATCTCATGCCTCCGACTTTTTTCATACATATTGAGATGTTCCTGATCACGGCTGACATTTGTCTTGATTGCATTCTCAGAAGGGTTGTAGACATTTGTACTTACCTTCTGCACCCTGTTAACTGCAGCCGTCTGCTGCAACGGCTGAATTCCTTGTGTTCCGTCCAAATTCATATTCTTACCCTCTTTCAACATAACCTGAGCAGTTTCGAATGAAGCTCAGCAAATCCTTTTACTACTCTATCTATATCGACAAATTCAGAGGGCATTTAAATAACATGAATATTAATTTTTCACAAAAACAACAAAAAACAAGCGAGAAAAGTTTACATAATTGTGATTTATGACTGACATAATTTCTCAAGCATTGCCAAATCAGGATCTTCCGGAGTTATTTGTTTCAATTCATTCAATAAGCCAGCAGCAACTTCATTTTGACCTTGAGAAATCAATGCTATGATCTGAGACTTGACCTGGTTGCCAAGCTTGATCATTTCATCGTTAACCTTGGCTTGTTTTCGTTGATCAAGTTCGATTTCTTGAATAATTCGCCTGATCAAAGTTTCAGCTTCATTGAAAATATCGAGGGACTGTTGAAGATATGCCAAACATTCCTTTAAAGCACCTGATTTCTTAAGTTTCAGTGCTTTTTCAAACAGGATGGCAAATCTAATCTCCCTAGGAAGAAGCACCGATGCTGAATCACAAAGTTCCGTCAAATAAATGCTCTTGGCATATTCGATCATATTACGGCAATATTTTTCGCTTTCCTCCAAAACTTTATTCAAAGGCATTGTCCCTTGGAAGATATAACGTTTCCTCAAAGAAGCCAAAAGATAGTTTCTTTGAACTGAGGATTGCCAAACGTTTTCAATTTCCGCTGCAAACAACGGAATTCGATCAAGATGATTTTCTTCCTTGGCAACGATTGCACCAACTGACTTCTCAACATACTCAAATGATACTTTTTCAACGTACTTTTGCGGAGAAATCTCGTTTTTGACACAAATTCTGACAAGATCTTCGTTAGGATATGCAAATGTCGTTCCATCCCCTAACAAACGTTTTAACTCATCTTCTGAAACATTTTTTCTGGCATGTTGCTTAATCCAAAGAGATTCATTTTTAACATCAATAGATTCGATCAACTGATCAAATTTTTCCTGAGCCGTATCGGATTCAATTCCGATATCTACTCGATCAAGCTGTTCAAAGAATTCTTCGCTCATAATTTCGTCATGCATAAAAGTATCACATAAAAATTTTACCGTTTCCTTATCTTCTTCATTAATGGACTGCTTCAAGCTTAAGGCTAAAGCCTCGCTTCTTTTGGACGAAAAAATATGCCAAGGAACATCAAAAATCATTTTCTTGATATCATCATATGAATCTTGACTTTCTTTCAAGCAAAGATTGAAATACATTGTTGCTATTTTATACACATTTGCCTTATTTATATCGTTTGAAAAGAAGTATGATATTTCCTTTTCATCTCGATTTACATAGTACTTTACTGCATCAAAATAGATATGAATCCAATCACTCGTTTTTTTGATCCCAATGTCGTCCAAATCACGGCTAAGCTCAAATATGGCAGCTATCCCTCTAAAGAAAGGATTTTTGACATGTTCCAAAAACTCGTCAACATTTTCATCAAGCTTATCCCACATTTTCAAACGGGCATATGACTTCATTCGATAAAGAAAGATTTCAATCCAATCTTGATTGTTCCAATCTGATAATTCAAGTTTTCTAAGTTCAAAAATTGCTTTTTCGGACAAATCAAGCGTTTCATCTGCATCGCTCCCTACCCCTGCAATCTGTTGAAGCCATAAATGAAGGTTGTCAGGGTGCTTTTCGAGTTCAGCATCCATAATTTTACGATTACGGCCGGTTTTTTTATCGCTGAGTTTGCCGATATATCCGACGTGATGTACAAAAGTTTCCTTGATATTATATTCA
>JBHADD010000111.1:0-3069 GCA_041854925.1 Ligilactobacillus sp.
CGAGCTATAAAAAATAAAGTGTCTGTCTTGTTTGATTTTGCTGTAACATATGGATATTTAAAAGATAATAATATCAAAAAGGTCAAGATCGAATGGAAAAATGAAAATGCTCGTAAAAGAAATCAAATAGAAAATAAGTATTTGACGCAAGATGAGTATAGAAAGATAATTGACGATTGTTTGATAAATGGTGCAGATCACTATGCTGATGTCTTCAAACTGCAATACTTGACTGGCATGCGCTTTGGCGAGGCGTCTGGCTTACGTGTTCAAGACGTGATCAAAGAAAACGGTAAAACTTATCTTGATATTAACCATTCACTTGTTTTCTTGAGTTCTCCATCACGTTACTATCTATCAGATTCTACTAAGACTTTTGCAGGGATGCGTAAAATAATCTTATCCCCTGAAGCTACAAAGATCGTTGAAAGACATATGTGTAACAAAGATCTAGATGCATTACTGTTTGCTTATAATCCATCAGCGCCCCATTTTGCTGATCAAAAGCCACTCAACATCAACAACGCAAATACTATGCTAAAGCGCATAATTGAACGTCAGAAAATAGATAAAGATGTTACTACACACTATTTCAGACATACACATGTTTCGGTACTTGCTGATATGGATGTTCCTTTACGTGTGATCAAAGATCGCATTGGGCATGCTGACACAAACATCACAGAAAAAATCTATATGCACGTGACTAAAAAGGCACGTCAAGACTTTGAAGCTAAGATAGCTCAAATTGATAATTTTCTGTGATAAAAAAGCGATACCTGTTACAGTATCGCTCAAAATTTTTGCCCATTTGTTGCCCATTTGAAAAATAGACATCCCATTTATTAAATTTACCTAATCTTCAAAAACGTTGATATATCAGAAATCATCGAACAAATTAAGCTGATTGGAATTCGACAATCCGTCCAAAACATGGTTTTCCGTCATGAAATCAACCAATGATTGCGAAACCTTTCCGCGCTCTTTTAAATCCTGTTTCGAAATGAACTCGCGCTCTTCTCTTGCCGCAACGATTTGTTTTGCAACGTTCAATCCAAGACCCGGAATTGCCGAAAACGGTGCCAAGAGCGCATTTCCTTCAATCAGCCAGTTCGAAGCATCCGAACGCTTGATGTCGACCATCTTGAACTCAAAGCCGCGTTCGAGCATTTCGTTTGCAAGCTCAAGCACGGTCAACAGGTTCTTTTCTTTAGCTGAAGCATCATTGCCTTTTTCATTGATTTCCTTCATTCGAGCCTTGACTGATTCCTTGCCGTTGGCCATTGCGACCAGATCAAAATCATCGGCACGCACGGAAAAATATGCAGAATAGTAGATCAGCGGGTAGTAGACTTTGAAATATGCAATGCGCAGCGCCATCAAAACGTAAGCAGCAGCATGGGCCTTAGGGAACATGTACTTGATTTTCAAGCAGGCACCGATGTACCATTCGGGAACGTTTGCCTTGTGCATCTCTTCTTGCCACTCATCCGGAATGCCGCGTCCCTTACGCACGTGTTCCATGATTTTGAAGGCCAGATCGCTTTCAACGCCCATGTGAATCAGATCCATCATGATATCGTCACGACATCCGATAACTTCAGGCATCGTCACAGTCTTGTTTTGAATCAGTTCTTCGGCGTTTCCGAGCCAAACGTCAGTCCCGTGAGACAAACCGGAAATCTTAAGCAGTTCGGCAAACGTCTTTGGCTTCGTTTCTTCAAGCATTCCGCGAACGAACCTCGTTCCGAATTCCGGAATGCCGAGCGTTCCCGTTTTCGATTGAATCTGTTCTTCCGTGACGCCCAGAATCTCCGTTCCGGAAAACAGCGCCATCACACCGGGGTCATCAGTCGGAATCGTCTTTGGTTCAATTCCCGAAAGATCCTGCAGCATGCGAATCATCGTCGGATCATCGTGACCAAGACAGTCGAGTTTCAAAATATTGTCGTGAATCGAGTGGAAATCAAAGTGAGTCGTGCGCCAGGCCGCATTGACGTCGTCTGCCGGATACTGAATCGGCGTGAAATCATAAATATCCATGTAGTCGGGAACAACCAGAATTCCGGCCGGGTGCTGTCCGGTCGTGCGTTTGACGCCCGTTGCTCCCTTGGCCAGGCGATCGACTTCGGCAGACCTCAGCGTCAGTTCGTTGTCGCGTTCGTACGCTTTGACATAACCGTACGCCGTCTTGTCGGCAACGGTACCAATCGTTCCGGCACGGAACACGTTGTTTTCTCCGAACAAAACCTTCGTGTAGTTGTGTGCAACCGGCTGATAGTCGCCGGAAAAGTTTAAGTCGATATCAGGGACCTTGTTGCCTTTGAATCCAAGGAACGTTTCAAACGGGATTTCCTGTCCGTCCTTGACGAGCTGCGTCTGGCACTTGGGGCACTTTTTATCAGGGAGATCGTAGCCGCTGCCGTATTCGCCTTTCGTGAAAAATTCAGAGTATTTGCACTTAGGACAACGATAATGCGGCGGAAGAGGATTGACCTCGGTGATTCCAGTCATCGTTGCCACCAGGCTTGAACCGACGGACCCACGAGAACCGACCAAATATCCGTCTTTGTTGGACTTGAAAACGAGCTTTTGCGCAATCAGATAAATTACAGAAAAGCCGTTGCCGATAATGGACTTCAATTCTTTGTCAAGTCTGGCCTGAACGATTTCAGGCAACGGATCGCCATAAAGCTCATGCGCCTTGTTCATCGTCAGATTGCGAATATCGTCTTCTGCCCCTGGCATTTTCGGCGTGTACAGCTTATCCTTGACGGGCGTGATTTCGTCACACATTGCCGCGACCTTGTTCGGATCATCGACAACGACCTTTTTAGCCAGTTCAGGTCCGAGAAATGCAAACTCGTCAAGCATCTCATCCGTCGTCCTGAAGTGTGCATCAGGAAGATTTTTCAAGCGATTGAGCGGATTAGCGCCGCCTTGGGAATGAATCAGAATCTTGCGATAAATCGCATCTTCTTTGTTCATGAAATGCACGTCTCCGCTTGCAACGATCGGCTTGTCGAGTTCTTCAGCCAATTTCACCATATTTTTGATGATGTCTTCAAG
>JBHADD010000112.1:0-4567 GCA_041854925.1 Ligilactobacillus sp.
ATGGATCATCATCCACGGCCTGCCAACCTTGAAGAGCTTGAAACATTAGTTCGGGACGCAGTAGACTATTTCAACAGGAAACGTGCCTATGCGTCCAAAAACGGCCTGACCGCAGAACGGTTCCGCAATCAAGCCGTGTCTTGTTAGTTAAAATTTTATATTTGAACTGTATACTTGACAGGACATAGTACAGACCGCCTTCGTTCGGCATTTCCTTTGATTCAAGCAGGAAACGGGACTTTTTCCAAGCCCCTTGGGATTACTTGTTGTTGATGACGACTTTTGTTCCGACTGGCAGATTATTGTAAAGCCAGATCGCATCGGGAACGGAAAGCCTGATGCAGCCGTGGGATGCGGGCTGTTTACCAAGCTTTTCACATTCTTTGACGTTGTACTCGCCCTTGGAATTCGTCGGGACAGTGTGGAAAAGATACTCGCCATGGTTCAGCCACGAAATGTAGTATCTGGCACCTTCGTTGAGGTTGTTGTTGAAGAAGCTTTCTCCGCGTTCGTTTTCGATGTAATACGTGCCCGTCGGAGTGTAGCTGACTTGCTTGCCGTCAACATCGTGGTACTTTCCGCCCGATGAATACATGGTATAGATCGTTTTGTTGCCGTCTTTTAAGAGCGTGCGGTTTGATCTGAGCCGGACTTCGATCCATAGGTTTTCGACCTTGTTTAAATCGGGATAGTCAACCGTTTCAGAAGATTTTTGCCAATCGATCGGAGTGCGCATGATGGATTTTTCCGTTGTGGAACTGCTTTTGATTTTTGAAGTCGGGCTGCTTTTCTTTTTGGCGAACAAGTTTTGATGAGAAGAACTTGTCGACTTCATTTTTGACGAAGCTTTGGATTCGAGTTCCTGCCGGGTCACATCGTCTAAGTGCTGAGCATAGGCAATGCCTGCTGCTCCAATGACAAGAACCAGTGCAAGGAATGCGAAAAAATTCTTGCTGGAGTTCTTGCCATGCCTTGGGCGTTGTTTGTTATTCATGATAAATGCTTCCTTTGTTCCATATAATCTCTAGAGTCAATCATACATAATTTTGAAGGGCGAGTGCAATAAATAATCGAAAAATTATAAAATATTTGCTAATTTTTAGAAATGGCGTAAACTGTAAAATGTAAAAAATATTGAGGTGATTCAAATGATGGAACAGGCATGCACGACGATCTTGGTCGGCAAGAAGGCAACGATTGACGGTTCGACCATGATTGCTCGCAATGACGATACGTTTTTGCCGCTTACTCCGCAGCGCTTTGAAATGCAGCAGGCATATTCTGGCAAAAAAGAAATTTGGAAATCAAATAAGAACGGCTTTCAGGCCCCGTTGCCTGAGAACGGTTATAAAACGACGATGACGCCGAATGCCGACGTGGATAAGTGCGGCGTGTTCGGCGAAAGCTCGATCAATGAAAAAAACGTTGCGATGTCTGCAACTGAATCAGTCTACGGAAACGAGCATGCATTGGCATATGATCCGTGGGTCAAGGACGGCTTGGCTGAAGACTCGCTTCAAAACATGGTGGCTCCGTACATCAACTCCGCCAGAGAAGGTGTCGAATATCTTGGACGTTTGATTAAAAAGTACGGTTCTCCTGAAGGAAATGGAGTCCTGTTTTCTGACAAAGACGATGTCTGGTACATGGAAATCGTCACCGGACATCATTGGGCAGCAACGAGAATTCCCGACGATTCTTATGCAATAGCCGCAAACCAAGTGGCACAGGATTTCATCGATTTTGACGATCCGAAAAACTACATGTGGTCTGAAGGACTGCAGGAATTCGTAGAAGAGCATCACTTGAACCCGCATCCTGAAACGTTCAATTTCAGAAAAATTTTTGGCACCGACAACGAAAAAGATCGCCATTACAACACGCCGCGCGTTTGGTACGGTCAAAAGTGCTTTACACCTGACGTTTTGCAGGATCCGCAGTCAAGCGACCTGCCGTTTGTCTGCAAGGCCAATCGCCTGCTTTCGGTTGAGGATTTGGAATACGTGCTTGCATCGCATTATAACGAAACGAAGTATGATCCGTTAGGACACGGTTCAGATGAGGACAAATTAAAGTTCAGACCGATCTCGCTCAACAGAACGCAAAATTCTCACGTTCTGCAGATCAGAAACGATGTGCCGGAAGAAGTTTCTGCAATCATGTGGATCTGCTTTGGCATTCCGTCGTTTACGCCTTACGTGCCTTTCTTTACAAATGCAGAGGATACGGACGACAGCTACAGCAAAACGCCGCTTGAGTATGATATCAACAGCGCATACTGGATGTATCGCACGTTATCGATGCTGACGGAGTCTCACTACAGCAAATTTATCCAGGAATGCTGCGATTATTTGACGCAGGCAAGAGAACAGCAGCATCGTTTGGTAGAAGAAACGATTCAAGAAGCCAAGAATTACTCCGGAGCTGAACTCACGGCATTTTTAACGAAGAGAAATCACGAAATGGTTGCCGACATGAAGGCGCGCACGATGAGTCAAATCGGAAATTTAATTACTGAAGGCTTGACGCTTTCCAAATTGACATTTAATATGGATATTAATCTTTGATGTTATGAGGAAGTGAAGTCATGCAGATTAAAGTCAAGGACTTTATCGAAAAAATTGAAAATCAGGCTTATCGTCACGAAACGATTTTGGCCGATAAGGAAGAAGACGTGCTCCAAAACGTCGATCAGGCAGTTGCGCCGTTGATCGACAAGATGGTTGATGCGATCAGCAAAGAAGAGCTTGCCGAAACGGAATTGGTGATCGGCGATGGTGAAGATCGCATCATCATCATGCTTGAGACCGGAATTATCAACTTGCCGTTTGAAAACATCAAGCGCGTGGACAATTTCTTCGATGATCTTGAAGCAGAGACGCCTGTCATCGTGTATTTCATCGCAAAGGGACGTCTGCTCAACGAGTCTGATTTCAAGATCATGCGCGTCTCTCCTGCTTCCGAGTTCATTAAAGACCATGGCCAAAGGATGGTGGCTTTGGCCACAAGTGACGCATTGAACCGGATTCTTGCCAATCGTGAATCCGCAAAAGAGGGATAGGCATGTATACGATTAATGATCTTATTTTGCTGTTTTTTATCTATTCGTTCGTCGGTTGGCTTTGGGAAACTGCATATTGTTCAAGCAAAGAAGGTCATTTTGTTTATCGCGGTTTTTTGTTTGGACCGTATTGCCCGGTATATGGCTTTGCAGTCAGCTCGGTGATTCTTTTTACGCAGGAATTTGCCGACAATCTTTTGTTGCTGTTTTTGGTCGGTACGGTCGTTTCAACCGTGTTCGAGTATCTTGCAGGTGCTTTTTTGGAAAACGTCTTTCATCTCAAGCTTTGGGACTATTCCAAATATCCTGGCAACGTCAAAGGACGAATTGCCCCGTTCATCTCATTGTTTTGGGGCATCGGCACGGTTATTTTGACTGCTTTCGTTCAGCCGCACGTCATGCGCTTCGTTGATTTTTTGGAGGCTAAGACTGGCACGCTCGCCGACTTGTTCGTGATCGTCGTCATGGGTGGCGATGCGGCAATTACCATTTTCAATATGCAAAAATTCAGAGCCCATGCCCTCGTGATTGAGCAAAAGATCCAGGCTGAGCGCTTGCGTCTGAAAAATGAAGCCGAGCGCATCATTGAAGAACGCCCATATTTCAAGCTTGTCAGTTTTGAAAGCAAGAGTTTGGCCATTCAAAATTATATTGAAAAATGGCACGAAACGATTTTGCATCGACTCGATGCTTCATTTAATTTCAATGAGCGCCGCATGCTCAAGAGCTTCCCTGAGATGAAACTTTTGGAAGCACCGCACCTGGATGAAATCAGAGAAAGACTTTTGAAAAAATAACCCGTTTGATTGTGGGATAATCAATCAAAATGCAGAACTTTTGGAGAAGTTTGAATACTCCGAAAGTTCTGTTTTTTTTTGTTTGCGGATGAGAATTTGGGGGATTGTGGGGATGAGCTTAAATGGCTGTTGTGGATTACGGGAAAAACGCCGATTTCTAAGATTTGCCTGTAAAATCCAGGGTTCGGTTACGGGAAAAATGGCGATTTTTGGAATATGCCCGTAAAAGGCTGGACTTGGTTAAGGGCAAAATGGAGATTTCTGGAATATGCCCGTAATTGAAGGGATGACCGCAGGATTTTACGGAGTCAAGATGATTAATGGATCCGAATTAGGCTGACGACACTGGATTTATCGTGGAAAAAGAGCCTATGAAGAATTGTAGACAAAATTTCCGCTATTTCACCAATTTTTGTCGGTTATGCCCGTATAATGGTGTAAATTGATAAAAAAAGAGAGCCAAGTGCTCGTCTCCCAGGTATAATTAAATCACCTAACAAAATAATACTAGGAGGACAAACAAATGGCTCAATTAAATATTACCTTAAATCAAGAGGAAATTCTACAACTTCTTTCAAAGGATCACGATCAGGCGTTTCGTGAGCTGCTTCGTAAAAGTCTCAATAGTATTCTGATGGCGGAATCCACTGCTCAGCTCAAGGCTGAGCCTTATGAACGGTCAGAAGAACGCACGGACAGCCGCAACGGC
>JBHADD010000113.1:0-3458 GCA_041854925.1 Ligilactobacillus sp.
ACCTGATCGAGCATCAAAACGTCAACCCGTGGAATATTTTGGCGATCACGTTTACGAACAAGGCTGCACGAGAAATGCGCGAACGTATCGACAAGCTGGTCGAATATGGTTCAGAAGCCGTCTGGGTTTCGACGTTTCATGCCTTGTGCGTGAGAATTTTGCGTCGCGATGCCGAGAAAGTCGGGTTTTCAAAGGCGTTTACGATCGGCAGTCCGAGCGAGCAAAAGACTTTAATGAAGCACATCGTTGCCGATACGCTGAATCTTGACACGAAACAATACGATCCGCGCAGTTTTCTTGCCTCAATTTCTTCCTGGAAGAACGAACTGATCGAACCCAAAGAAGCGCTTCTGCAGGCAAATGCAGAGGCGAATCCCATGGAAGTTGCCGCAGCGCGTGCTTATCAGATATATCAGGACGAACTGAAGAAAAATCAGACGATGGATTTTGACGATCTGATCATGAAGACGATCCAGCTGTTTGAAAGTTCGCCTGAAACGCTCGAATTCTATCAGCGCAAATTCCGTTATATTCATGTCGACGAATATCAGGATACGAACGAAGCACAATATCGTTTGGTCAACATGCTGGCGCAGGGTTTTCGCAACCTTTGCGTCGTCGGCGATGCCGATCAGAGCATCTACGGATGGCGTGGTGCCAACATGGAAAACATCTTGAACTTTGAAAAAGATTACAAGGATGCCACAGTCATCAAGCTTGAACAAAACTACCGCTCGACGAAAACGATCCTGCAGGCCGCAAACGAAGTGATTGAGCATAATCTCAATCGCAAGGACAAGACGCTTTGGACCGAAAACTAATCCGGTGACAAAATTACCTATTATCGTGCCGACAACGCGGCTGACGAAGGCTATTTCGTCATCAAGAACATTCAAAAAGAGATCAGGGAAAAACATCGCAGCTATAATGACTTTGCGATTCTGTACCGAACGAACGCACAGTCGCGTACGCTTGAAGAAGCATTTGTCAAGGCAAACATTCCCTACAAGCTGGTCGGTGCCCACCGTTTCTACGATCGCAAGGAAATCATGGATATTTTGGCCTACCTGCGCCTGGTTGCCAACCCGGACGATTCAATGTCGTTTGCGCGCGTCGTCAATGAACCGAAACGTGGAATCGGTGCAACTTCGATCACGAAACTGCAAAATTTTGCCGACATGCATGGCATTTCGTTGTACGAAGCAGGGAAGAGCGTTGATTTGACGGGCATTCCCGTGCGGACTGCAAAGAAGATCACGGAATTTTGCAATATGTTGGAATTATTCCATCAAGTTCAAAAGAAAGCCACGATTACTGAAATGACGGAACAGATTCTGTCAATCACAGGCTATCAAAAAGCATTGAACGATGCCAATACGCTTGAAGCAAAAGGTCGTTTGGAAAACTTGGAAGAATTTTTGTCAGTGACGAAAGAATTTGACGAAAACTGGAATCCTGAAGACGAAGAAAGCGATCCGTTTACGGATTTTCTGGCCGATTTGGCGCTTGTTTCGGATCAAGACGGCGTTGACCAAAACGATGACGTCGTCACGCTGATGACGCTTCATGCGGCTAAAGGTTTGGAATTTCCGGTTGTTTTCCTGATCGGAATGGAAGAAGGCATCTTCCCGCTTGGCAGAGCATCCATGAATGAATCAGATCTCGAAGAAGAACGGCGCCTTGCTTACGTCGGGATTACGCGTGCCGAAGAAAAACTGTATCTGACAAATGCTCTGTCACGGATGCTTTACGGCAGAACGCAGCAAAATACCGCCTCGCGCTTTATTGGCGAAATTTCGGATGCACTGCTGGAATCGGCCAACGAAACCGTCAAGAACACAAGCTATCCGTTTTCAAACGGGCCCGTTACGGCTAAAAAAGTCGAAAAGCCAAGGAAGAGACCAGGGACGATTGAACGGCCGATGCAAACCGGTGCCGAAAACGTCGGTTGGAAAATCGGCGACAAGGTCGAGCACAAGGCATTCGGACTCGGAACGGTCGTCAAAGTCAATGGTTCCGGTGAAAATGCAGAGCTTGACGTCGCCTTTTCCGGCAATGGCATCAAGCGTTTGTTAGCTGCTTTTGCGCCAATCAAGAAAGTTTAGAGGAAAAACCATGGATAAAGAAGAAGCAAAAAAAGAACTTGAAAGTCTTCGTGAAAAGCTGACCAAATGGAGCAGAGAGTACTATGATTTGGATGCTCCGACTGTTGAAGATCACGTCTATGATGAAAATTACAAGCGTCTGTTGGAACTGGAAGCGAAGTTTCCGGAGCTTGTGACCAAGGATTCGCCTTCGCAGCGCGTCGGCGGCAGGATCCTGACGAATTTCACGAAAGTCGAGCACGAAATTCCGATGCTTTCATTGGGCGACGTGTTTTCAAAAGAAGAACTGGCGGACTTCGTTAAACGTCTGAATGAAAATGCAGGGGCTGATTTCGGCTACAACTGCGAACTCAAAATCGATGGCTTGGCAATTTCATTGACGTATGAAGACGGTATCTTCGTTAAGGGCTCGACGCGCGGAAACGGAACAATCGGCGAAGACATCACTGAAAATCTCAAAACGATCAACGCCGTTCCGCTCAAGCTCAATGAAAGAATTTCGGTTGAGGTTCGAGGCGAATGCTATATGCCAAAGAAATCGTTCGTTGATCTGAACAAAAAGCGCGAAGCAGAGGGTCAGCCGGTGTTTGCCAACCCGAGAAATGCAGCGGCGGGATCTTTGAGACAGCTTGATTCAAAAATTACGGCTGAACGAAATTTGAGCATCTTCATCTATTATCTGATGGAACCGGAAAAATTCGGCGTCAAAACGCAAAGCGAAGCCTTAAAGAAGATGGCATCCTGGGGGTTCAGGGTCAACGACGAGTCGCGCGTTTGTTCAACAATGGATGAAATCGATGCATATCTTGACGAGTATCAGGCAAAGCGCGCGGGGCTTGAATACGATATTGACGGCATCGTACTCAAAGCAGAGCCGTTTACCGTGCATGAGCTTGTGGGAAACACGGCCAAGGTTCCAAGATGGGCGATTGCCTACAAATTTCCGCCGGACGAACAGGAAACGATCGTCAGAAACATTGAATGGACGGTTGGCAGAACGGGCGTCGTGACTCCGACGGCCGTCATGGATCCGGTTTTGCTGGCAGGAACGACCGTTTCAAGAGCTTCGTTGCACAATCCGGATTATCTCAACGAAAAAGGGATTCGCCTGCTTGACACCGTCAAACTGCATAAGGCAGGAGACATCATTCCGGAAATTTCGGAAGTCGTTTTGGAAAAACGCCCAAAAGATTCAAAACCATATGAAATTCCGACGAATTGTCCGGAATGCGGCGCAAAGCTCGTGCATCTGGATGATGAAGCAGCGCTTCGCTGCATCAATCCGAAGTGCAAGGCATTGATGAAAGAAAGTCTGACGCACTTTGCTTCAAGAAATGCGATGAATATCGACGG
>JBHADD010000114.1:0-9952 GCA_041854925.1 Ligilactobacillus sp.
ATCACATCATCATCCAATCAGCGCGTCAAGGACTGGAAAAAACTTTCGCAAAAAAAGGCGCGAATCAAGCAGGAAAAGTATATGCTTGACGGATGGCATCTGATCAAAGAAGCGATTCTTTTTGATCAGCCGATTTCGGAAATCCTGGTGACGCAAGATTTTAAGCACAGAAACGAGCTTGAAGTTCCAGACAACGTTGAGGTTATCGAAATTTCCGACAACGTGGCAAAGCATCTGAGCGAAACACCGAGTCCGCAAGGTATCTTTGCCGTTGTGAATCTTCCTGAAAATGCAGAGGAGAAACCTGAAAAAGCAACCGGCGCGTGGCTGTTTCTGGACGGAGTGCAAGACCCTGGAAACATCGGAACGATGGTCAGGACTGCCGACGCCTGCGGTTTTTCCGGCGTAGTCTTTGGGGAAGGGTGTGCCGACATGTTTCAGCCGAAAGTCGTTCGGGCCATGCAGGGCAGCCAGTTTCATTTGAAGCTTTGTTCCGGAAACCTGATCGAATGGGCTAAAGAATTCAAGCAACGCAAACTGCCGGTCTTTGGCAGCGAGCTGAACGATCAGGCCCGTTCGTATGATCAAGTCGGACGTCACAGTGATTTTGCGCTTGTCATGGGAAACGAAGGCAACGGAATGAGCGAGAAACTGTTGAAGGAAACTTCCCTTAACCTCTATATTCCGATCAAAGGACATGCCGAATCGCTCAACGTCGCAGTCGCAGCCGGCATACTGATGTTTGGACTGATGGAATAAAAACTAATTCTTCCAAGAACTTGGATTCTTTTGATCAGCTGATTGTAATTTTTAGTCGAGCGGTGTAAAACCAGGGCATATATATGAATCAGTGTTTTTTAGAGAAAAGGTGATTGGATGAAAGTTTGCAGCAAGAAATGCGCGTTCTTTTTGGCTTGGACGGAATCCATGATTTTACCTTGGCAAATGGGGCAAAGACTTTCTAAGGCTCATAACGTTAAATATTTTTGGAATCGGTTGGATAATCGACATGGTCAAAATTGCGACTGATTTATATGCGGATTTTGCCGGGCTGCCGGTGGTCAAATAGAAGTTGATTAAATTTTCCTCGCCTGTTTAGGGCGGGGATTTTTTGTTATCATCATTTTCAGTGAGCGAAAAAAAGAATAAATTGAAAAAAAGCATCGACGCTGATGTCAAGTTTGATGCAAAGAGGGTATTTTCAATGGAAGAAAAACAGAATCCGTTTCAAGAAATGGCGGAAAAGCATAAAAGGGGGCAAAGCATGTGAAAAAAGCTGCAGCGTAAATTTTTGTGTTAAAATATATGATAAGATTGCAAAAGCGTTCGCGTGATGAAAAATGCAGAGTTGCACTTGCGAGCCGTGCATCCTGACAAGAATTGCAGGCTCGTCAGACGCTAGAGTTCAGTGCTTGCTTGCTATATTTATAGAAAACAAGATGGTGATTAAAATAGAAGAGTTGGAATTATTTGACGGGAACTCCTATCGAGAACAGAAAGAAATATTTGAATTGAAAAAACGCAAAGATGGGCACTTGATCAAGTCGAAAAATCGAGTTCAACAACATGGCGAGGTGTTTACTCCTAAGTGGATGGTTAAAAAAATGTTGGCAACTCCGGAAATTCAAGAAAAAATTCATGACTTGCATGCAACGTTTCTGGAACCTAGTGCAGGTGAAGGGGCTTTTTTAACGGAGATTTTGCATCAAAAGCTTAGCTATGTTGGTCAAATCTCAAATAAAAAAGACTGGACGGTCAATGCGCTGTGGGTCTTGATGAGCATTTATGCGATTGAATATCTGGAAGACAATTTGATCAAAGCCAGAGAAGCCATGATGGATGTGTTGGTAAATCACTACCAGTCGTTTTTTCAAAAAAAGCTCAGTGCAAGGTCTGAATTCTTCAAATCAGCAAAATTGATAATCAATTTGAATATCGTGCAAGGCAATACGTTGACTTATGAGACTCGGTCCGGTGATTTGATTACATTCAATGATTGGCAAAAAGTCAGCAACGATGAAGTGTTGCGGGTACCGTTCACGTACAAATCGTTGTTTGAAGATGAAGGGGAAGTTCAGTTGGATCTATTTGGAGAAAACGGTCAATTGGAGCTATTCGGTGAAAAAGATAATCGTCCCAAGCGATATAAGCAAGTTAAGGTAACGAAGATATACAGAGAGGAGTTGGGATGAATGAGTGAGAAAAAATTTAAATTTGACGTGGTGATTGGGAATCCGCCGTATCAGGAAGAGGCTGGTGGTACAAGTTCCAGTGATAAGCCTATTTATAATTATTTCATGGATGAAGCATACAAAATAGGGAATACAGTTGAATTAATAACACCAGGGCGCTTTCTTTTTAATGCGGGTGCTACACCTAAAGCTTGGAACAGAAAAATGCTATCAAATAAAAATCTTAAAGTTCTTTATTATGAAACTGATAGTAGTAAAGTTTTTCAAAATACAGACATTAAGGGAGGGGTTGCAGTTACTCTTTTTGATAGAAGAAAGATCTTTGGAGAAATAGGGACATTCACTATATTCTCTGAGCTAAATTCAATCTTAAAAAAAGTGATGCCTTATATTAATGAAATCGGATCGTTAACAGATATAATTTTCTCTCAAAACAAATTCAATCTTGATAAATTAAATGATCATTATCCTGATTTGAAAAGAACAGATAAAAGGTTAGAGAGCAATATTTTTAATTTGGATATTTTTACAGATGAGAAAAAGAGTTCCGATGATTTAAAAATACTGGGGGTTATTAAAAATAAGCGTGTTTATAAATTTGTTAACAAATCTTATATAGATATGAATAAAACAAATTTGTATGACTATAAGGTGCTTCTCCCAAAGTCAAACGGTAGTGGGACTTTGGGAGAAGTAGTCAGCACGCCGCTCATCGGCACGCCGCTCATCGGCTATACAAGAACTTTTATTGGTATCGGATCTTTTAAAGATGAATACCAGGCAAAGGATGCATTAAAATATATAAAGAGTAAATTTGCTCGAGTGATGTTAGGGGTGTTGAAAGTTACGCAAGATAATAATCCAGGAAAGTGGAAGTATGTTCCTCTCCAAGACTTCACCTCAAATTCCGACATTGACTGGTCAAAATCAATTCCGGAAATTGATCAGCAATTATATAAAAAGTATGAATTGGACGAAGAAGAAATCAACTTTATTGAAACTCATGTAAAGGAGATGGATTAAATGGTTGTGCCTACAATTAAAACAGGACGTCGAATCACCCCGATGATTTATGCCTACACCACTCCAAACGACATCAGTCATAAAGGATGGACCAAGATCGGATATACGGACAGACAGACGGTCAAGGAACGAATCAGGCAGCAAAGTCATACCATCGATGCCAAGGTTGATTTGCTTTGGAAGGGTCCGGCTCGTTATCAGGACGAATCAGATGAAACGTTTACCGATCATGATTTTCATGATTATCTGACAACCAAGCGTCACGTCCAACGGAAGCCTTCAACCGAATGGTTCAAAATTGACGGTGAACAATCGCATCAATATTACTATAAATTTTCTTCTCGAGATTTCAGCGATCTGCAAGGCAAGGATGCCAAGGAAGGATCACAGTACGAATTGCGTAAAGAACAAAAAGATGCCGTGGAAAAAACGATGAGCTACTTTATTCGTCACGGTGAAGGAAGCGAATTTTTGTGGAATGCCAAACCTCGTTTTGGAAAAACATTAACGACTTATGACTTGGCTCGGGAAATGAAGCTTCGCAACATTTTGGTCGTGACTAACCGGCCGAGCATTGCGAATTCATGGTTTGATGATTACGAAAAATTCATCGGCTGGCAAACAAAGTATTATTTCGTCAGCGAAACCGATGCTTTAAGAGATCGGGCAAGTTTAAGCCGGAAAGAATATTTGGATACGATTGCCAAAAGCAATGAGGATGCCGGACAAATTGCCTTTGAAAGCTTGCAGGGTCTGAAAGGTTCCGTGTATTTTGGCGGAGAATATGACAAGCTGAAGTGGATTGCCGATACGCCGTGGGATTTACTGGTGGTCGATGAGGCTCACGAAGGGGTTGATACCTATAAGACCGACAAGGCTTTTGATAATATTAAGCGCAAGTACACTCTGCATTTGACAGGGACTCCGTTTAAAGCTTTGGCCAACGGCAAATTTTCGACTGATCAAATCTATAACTGGTCTTATGCAGATGAGCAATCCGCCAAGCAAAATTGGAATGAGGATGAGGAAGGAAGCAGCAACCCGTATGAAAAGATGCCGCGTTTAAACATGTTTACATACCAGATGTCTGCCATTGCGGAAGAAAAGGCTAAGCAAGGCATGACGCTTGATGGTGACGATGCGGTTGATCCGGCCTTTGACTTGAACGAATTCTTCAAAACAAACAGCAAAGGTGAATTTGTTTATGAAACGCAAGTGGATCATTTTCTTGATGCTCTGACTTCTCAAGAAAAATTCCCTTTTTCAACGCCGGAATTACGTGATGAGCTAAAACATACTTTTTGGTTATTGAATCGAGTTGACAGTGCTAAAGCTCTGGCTAAAAAGTTAAAGAACCATCCGGTATTCGGCGAGTATGAAATCGTTTTGGCTGCAGGAGACGGAAGTCTTGATGAAGACGTCAAAGAAAGCAGGAAAGCCTTTGACCGCGTTCAAGAAGCAATCAAAAAGTTTGATAAGACCATCACTTTGAGCGTCGGACAGCTTACCACCGGAGTTACTGTCAAACCATGGACGGCAGTAATGATGCTTTCAAGCATGAAGAGTCCGTCTGAATATATGCAGGCTGCATTTCGTGCTCAAAATCCATATACTTTCCATGATGATGAAGGGCATATTATTCAAAAAGAAAATGCTTATGTTTTTGATTTTGATCCAACCAGAACATTAACGATTTTTGATGAATTTGCCAATAACTTGTCGGCAGACAGGGACAATGGAACAACAGACCAACGCAAAGAAAATATTCGGCGTCTGTTAAACTTTTTCCCGGTAATCGGTGAAGATGAACAAGGCAAGATGGTTGAGCTTGAACCTGAGCAGGTGCTCTCGATTCCGCGGCGCTTGAAGTCCCAAGAAGTAGTCAATCATGGCTTTATGAACAACTTCTTGTTTACCAATATCTCCAATATCTTTAATGCCCCTGCAGAAGTCAAGGAAATCCTAAATGGATTGGTTACTGCCAGAGAAGACAAGGATAAGAAACGTGACGCAACAGTTAACGATACCGACGATGTAACTGTCGATGATAATGGCAATGCTGTAATTGATAATGAACGGGTTGTTGGAAAAGCAACAGAAATCTTTGGTAATAAGATTTTTGAAGCTCCTGAGGTTCCGGAAACAGTTGCTAATGATGACGCTAATAAATTTATTGAAGATATCTCAGATGTATTCTATAAGAAGGTTACGTCAGAGGTTGTTAATGAAGTTAAGGGGGCTTATAAGTTAAATCAAAAGCAAGCTGAAAAGTTGCAAGCGGATAAGAAAAAAGAAATCGACGCTAACCTTCATAAACATGCTGATAAGTTTAATGATGAAAAGCGAATTCTAGAAAATGAGCTTCAAAAGCAACTGGAACAAGTTACGACCAGGGAAGAAAAGGATGGGGTTCAAAGTTGTTTTAAATCTAAGCTTAACCAAGCAATTCAGACCTTCCAAAGTAATGTCCAAGAAGAAATGCAAAAACAAATTAACTCTGTTCAAACAGATGTGATTGAACGGGTTGAAAAGCATAAAGCTGAGGTTAAGAAAAATACTATTGAAGAGGACGCGCGTGCCCACCTTCGCGGTTTTTCACGGACAATTCCAAGCTTTATCATGGCTTATGGAGACCGAAACTTGACCTTGCAAAACTTCGATGACTATACGGAAGATGATGTTTTCCAAGCGGTAACTGGAATCAGTGAAGAACAGTTCCGTTTCTTGCGTGATGGTGGCGACTATGTCGATGCTGAAACTGGTGAAAAGAAGCGCTTTGAAGGACATTTGTTTGATGAAGTCGTCTTTAACGACTCTATTCAAGAGTTTTTGAATAAGCGGGAAGCTTTGAGTAATTACTTCGATGAGAGCAATGATGAAGACATCTTTGATTACATTCCGCCGCAAAAGACTAACCAAATTTACACACCTAAGGCAGTTGTCAAACACATGGTTGACGACTTGGAAGCTAACAATCCAGGAATTTTCGATGATCCGAATAAAACCTTTGCTGATTTGTACATGAAGTCAGGATTGTATATCGCAGAAATCGTCAAGCGCCTGTTCCGCAGCGAAAAAATGAAGGAACTTTATCCGGATGACGATGCCAGAATCAAGCATATCATGGAGCATCAGGTTTACGGATTCGCGCCAACGAGAATTATTTACTTGATTGCGACCAACTATATCTTCGGCTTTAGCGATGAGATCAAGCAAAACGTTTTGGACAAGCACTTCAAAGAAAGAGATGCCGCAGAGTATGCCAAAAACGGCACGCTTGAAAAATTGGTGCAAGATGAATTTGGTGGTGAAGAATAATATAGCTCTGATTGATTTTCGGCACGAAGCAGGCTGCTTTTTTGTTGAGGACCGGATTCAAAAAGTTCAGAAAAAAAGAAAATTTTGCTTTCATGAAGCGGACTTTAGGAACATATAAAGATTATAGCAACATCTTGGAGGGATTTTTATGAAGCCGCTATACTTGATGCGTCACGGTCAGACGCTGCTCAACCGATTCAGCCAAGATTTCATCCGGAAAGAGTGATACACTTTACGCAGCTCTTAGTTTTTGTTGTTCCTCTGCCAATTTTTTGAGTTCAGCAACTGTCTCAGACTTGATCATTTTTGCGTAGGTTTGCCGGACTGAATATGGCTTTCCTGTGTTCTGACAATTGATATGGCATAATTTAGTCATCGGGTAAAGAAAAAAGGACATGCTAAGAGTTCAAAATAATTTTTGAGCAGGCGTTATCTGACAAAAGGGAGCGCCTGTTTTTTGCGATTTTTGAATAAAATCGTGTATTAAGATCAAACGAAAGACACAATAGATAGTTACTTTAACCGAAAACAGACGATTGAATTCTATTTGCGAGTTGATTTACATAATAATATTTTCTTACTTTAACTAAAAAGCGTCATCAAAACCAGCAAACAGGGGGGTAGACTAAAAAAAAGCCAGATTCTTTGATCTGACCTTAAGAATATTTATTTCAAAAACTTCGTTGGCTTCTTCTCATAAGTAAATCCTTCTCCAAGAACTTCATTAACGTCAATGATTGAGATAAAAGCACTGCTGTCGATGGTTTCAATAATTCTTTTGGCAATCGTCAATTCAGTTGAGCTGATGACGCTGTAAATTACCTTTTTGTCCTGTCCCGAATATCCGCCTTCAGCCTTGATGAAGCTGATTCCGCGATCAAGCTGACGCATGAGTTCGTTTGCGATCTCATCGTTTTTCGGAGAGATGATGATCAAACCGCGGGCAGAGTAGGAACCTTCCTGAATGAAATCAACAATCTTTGAAAAGACGTATGAAGCAAGCAGCGTATACATCATTTGTCTGAGATTGAGATAGGAAAGAGACAGCGTTAAAACCAAAACGTCAAGCGACAGCAAAGTTTTGCCCATCGAAATTCCTTTTTGTTTTTCGAGAATTCTTGCAACGACGTCGGTTCCGCCGGTTGTTCCTCCGAATCGATAGATCAACCCGGACCCCAGCCCCCCGAAGAAACCAGCTAAAATTCCCGCAAGAAACATGTCATGCTGGACGTTGAGATTGACTGGCAAGGAAACGCGTTGCCACAGCCAGATGAAAAAGGACAGGCTGAGCGTTCCGTAAACGGTATACAGCAAAGATTTTTTGCCAAGATAACGATAGCCGATCAAAATCAAAGGCACGTTGATCAAAACCGTCGTATATGCCGGATCAATATGCAGCCAGTAGCGAATGATCAGCGTCACGCCGGTAACTCCGCCTTCTGCCAGATTATTGGCGATATTGACGTTTACCAGTCCGTATCCGTAAAATGCGCACCCCAATGCAATCATCAAGAAATCCAGGACATGAATTTTGTCTTTATTCACGACCACACCTCCATAGTATGACGAACTTAACATCTTTCATCATAGCACGTTAGAGAAAAATTTGTTGAATATGAGCAAAAACTTATTATTTAATACTAAATTTTGTTTCCAGCTCAGCTTAATTGTGTTTTTTCGTTTTTTTCAACGACGAGTTTCAGGGCATATGCCAGGATTGCGGAGAGTATTCTGGCAAAAACGCTGCTCCACCAAACCATGATCTGTCCGCCGAACAGCGGTGGCAAAATCAGCATCAATATCAGCATCAAAACAGGTTCGATAAACGTCAGAACATATGAAAAGGCGGTCTTTTCGGTCGCATAAAAACTCGCAGTGGCAATGCGGCTGATTGAAACGAACGGAACAGAAACTAAGAAGATCGGAATTATCTTTCCAATCTCTGCATTTACCGAAGCGGACGTTCCGAATAAGGCACCGATGGACCCCTTGGCATAAAACGTAGCAAAACACCCGATCAATGCGAGAATCAGCGAGAAGACATATGCCATGTCGCGCGTAATTTTTAGCTTATGCAGGTTTTTAGCGCCATAATAGCGGCTCATCAGCGGCTGACTTCCATCTCCGACTCCTTGTAAAATCAGATAGATGACGCAGATGACGTAAGAAATGCAGGCATACGTCGCAACGGCTCTGTCGCCTCCGTATTTGATCGAAAACCAATTAATGATGACCAAAGAAATATTGGGAGCAAGCGACATTCCGAACGGGGCAATCCCGACTTTGATTACGGGTCCGCTGATTTTCTTGATGATGCTCAAAGGAATTTTCAAACTGATGCTGCTTTTTTTCAGCAAATAGATCAGTGCAAGCAAGAACGTCAATCCCTCTCCGAGAATCGTGGCCAAACCGGCCCCAGTCATCCCCAGGTTCCAAACCCAAACCAACAGATAGTCGAGAATGATGTTCGTGACGAATCCGCTGACCATGGCCACCATGGAGAAAAATGCTCCGCCGTAGTTTCTGATCATCGGAACCAGACCAGTACTGCCGATTTGCAAAAAGGCTCCGAGCGCAATCACGCGAATGTAAATTGTTCCCATTTCAAGCAAGGTTCCCTTCGCGCCGAGCAAGCTGACGAAGAATTCAGGGAAGATTCCCGCTGAAAGAGTGATGATGATGCTTGAAACAATCAAGATCCAAAGCGTTCCGTTGACAAAATTCATTGCCTTTTCCGGCTTGTTTTGGGCCGAACTGATCGAATATTGAACGGCTCCTCCCATGCCGATTCCTGTTCCGACGGCTAAAATGACGGCCGTGATCGGATAGGCAACGTTGATGGCGGAAAGACCGATGTCGCCCATCGTGTTTCCAACGAAAAAGCCGTCAACGATCGCATAGACTCCTGAAAGAGCAAATGAAAGCACGGACGGGACAACGTAATTCATAAAAGTTCTCAAGTCAGACATTTTTATACCCCGTTTAAGTTTCGTTCGAATAAGACATTGAACAGATCAAGCGTTTCAGCGGCTGAAGCAATGCGGTCGGATCCGATCTGATGACAAATCTGCTTTTCTGCATCAAGAAGAGGTCCGATTTTTTCAAGTGCATAGGCTTGGCCCGTATCCGTCAAGGAGATGACGCGTGAGCGCTTGTCCGTTTTCGATGGCGTCATTTCAATCAGACCATGCTTTTCCAAGTCATGCACGACGGTGTTGACGGTTTGTTTGACGATGCCGCAATGTTCGGCAATTTCTTTTTGAGAACTGCATCTAAAAGCATAAAGGCCATAAAGCACCATCATTTCAGAATATCCCATTCCGTTTTTAACGGCCCATCTGGAATAAAGCATGTTGCACTTAAAAAAGGTTAGATCGATGCTCATGTTAAGCAAATAATCTGCCATAAAAATTCCTCCA
>JBHADD010000115.1:0-9734 GCA_041854925.1 Ligilactobacillus sp.
AAGGTAATTGTAATCCATTTATGTAAGCGGTGTCAAACGTTTTGAACAGATCTCAAAAAACTTTTCAGCAAACATCAATCAAGCGCCAAGTAGTGATCATCATCCACCGGTTCGAGCCATTCACTAGTCCCCTTTGTGATTGCAATATGCGAAAACCAGCTGTCTTTTTTGGCTCCATGCCAGTGCTTGATTTCTTCATGAATCGCCACAACGTCACCAGCTTCAAGACTTTGGGCGTGTTTCCCCTCTTCTTGGTATCAACCGCTTCCTGCAGTCACCAGCAAAAGCTGATAGCCATTGTGGTGAATATGCCAATTGTTGCGACATCCCGGTTCAAAATTGACGTTTGCAACGTGGACGTCGATATTATCGTCAACCGGAATCAGACTGTTCAGATAACTCTTATTAATGAAATACTTTGCAAAGGCTTTGTTTTCGTCTCCGAATCCAAAAAGATCGTTCTTAACCTCATTTTCGTATCTGCTCATAATTTTCACCTCATTTTTGTTGATGACATTATTGTAATTTTCCTTTACTATAATTTAGAATACCTATTTTTTGTAGTTCATCATGTTTAGAATGTATAATAAAGAGGTATTTTTTAGCCATTGCGCATGAGAGAAACATCACTAAAGCTGCCAACAAGCTGCATATCACACAACCAACTCTTTCGCGCCATATGAAAGACTTGGTATAACAATTGGGTACAAAGCTTTTCGAAAGAGGAAAACGTCAGGTCACGCTGACGAATGCAGACATCAGTTTCCAGCAAACACGCAAAAGCCATGCTCCAACTGCTTGATGATGCTTTGTTTGATTTGAAAAATACAGAGCAGTGTCTGACTGGCATCTTGTCGGTCAGATGCGTCGAAACAGCAATCACGCCCTGCATTTCACAGTGGTTGTACGAGTTTCAGCAACTTTATCCAGGCGTAAGATTTTCGATTTTTGATGCCTACAGTGACGACATCAAAAATCGACTTGACCAAAATACGCTTGAACCGGTTTTCCTGGTCGAACCGGTTGAAGCTGCCAAATATCATTTTTACAAAATCAACAAGCCTGACCGTTGGGGGCTTGTCGTCAGTTCGGGGCACTCTCTTTCAAAACTTGCTGCGATTACGAAAAGCAGCCAGCTTTCAGACATTAAGCTCATCATGCCTGCGCGAAACATCGTCAGAAACGATTCGGCAGATCAGCTTCACCTAAATAACGGCGATCTAAACGTCATCGGCTACAATAATTTGTCTTCGAACTGCTATCCCCTAGTTGCGCAGGTATGTTGACTTTAGAAGGATCCTTCAAGCTGCATCATCAAAAAACGTCGCATTCATCCCGCTTGAACCGGGAATCAATCATCAGCACGTCATGGTCTGGTGCAAAAATGACGAGCTTTCGCCGGTTGCCTCAAAATTTGTCGCATTCATCCAGAATAAAACCATGCTTTACCCTGAAGACTAAAAAAACTCAGGCAGACGCTTCAGTAACCTGCCTGAGGAACGTGATTTAACGGGAGTCGAAAAGAGGGAGTAACCGGGGCAACTTCTAACATGCTTTGGCGAATCACGGATGCAAAACCGAATCAAATCGAAGAACAGCGCCTCGATATCAGCCATGCATCCAGAATGATTCGCACGCTGCCATAAGGAATCAACAAGCTCTGACCTCTTTTCACATCATCGGAAAACAATATTTAGATTCGTCTGAATCTCAAAGCTAACATTCCCTACCCCTTCATTGTAAACGCTTTCTTTATAAAATGCAAGCTATTCCCCTTGGCGGATGCCAGTCGATTCAATCAAAAAAGAGGATGTGAAAAAGTCCCGTTTCTTACTTGAATTAAACGAAATACCGAACGAATGCGGTCTATTTTGCGCCTGACTTTGTCCGGCATTTTCTGATCAATGGAAAACGACTTTTTTTAAATGCGGTGCTGCCCAAGGCAAGATCCCAGTCAAATTTACGGACAACGTGCCCATTTTTATTGATGTGTCCGTAAATGGAAGTGATTTTGCCAAATGCAGCACTGTGCATCGCCTGCTCAATCAATGCGTCAAGACTGGCTTACGAGCAAAACGGCGATTTCTGGGGTTTGCCCGTAAAAAGCAGACCCCCGTTACGGGCAAAATGCCGATTTTTGAAATCTGCCCGTAAATGCCGGTCCTCGGTTACATACAATGTCCTCTTTTTGAACGTTTTGATACATGAAATGAAAACAGACTTTTTTGCTTATTTCCATCATAGCAAGAGAATTGTCATGCATACGCAAAAACCCGGATGATTTGCAATTAATAATTGCAAATCATCCGGGTTTTCAATTGAGGCATAGTTTTTCCAGCCCCTTTTTTCGACTAATGATGATTTTTAACGATCCAAATCTTTTCGTTGTTTTGAGCAATGAAGCTCTTCTGCTTCTTCTTTGGATACAACGCTGCATTTTTCTGACGGAGCTTCTTGATTCCGGCATGGAAGCTCAAATGGTCATTTTTAATGCAATAGACGTTTCCGGGAAGATTTGTGAACTTGACTCTCCCCTGTTCATCCGATTTTACGATGAACTCTTGTTGGTTGCGATACAACTTGCGCCTGCCGTTTTTGGCAAAAAGCTGGAAAGCTTCGCCAACGACAGGTTTTCCGTCCTCATCGACAACGCTGAAATCAAGGTTGATCTCGCGCTTTTTAAGCAGGCCGCCGTGGATAATTCTGTACAAAATATAAAATACAGAAAAAATTGCCATGACGCAGCCTAACATAACGGCCACTTGAATCAGGTTGTTCATCAGGGATGCACCTTCGACTTCACGAGCAATCTTCTTCGTGTATGGCACTCGATACCCCGTCACAAGCATTCGATGAGAATTAATCATGTACGGCGTACACGTCATCAGCGTCGCCAAATCCTTGTCCTTGACCGGAAGAAGCGATTTGACTTTATTTGGCTTGATGACCTTGATGTTGTAAACCTTGTAGGCCATATTCTTTCCATAAACGCTGATTACGAACAAATCGCCCTTCTTGACCTTGTCAAGGTCCGTAAACAGCTTGCGTTCAGGCAGGCCACGGTGAGCAGCAATAACGGTCCGCTTTCCTTTTCCGCCGGTCGGAAACGATGACCCTTGCAAAACGGCTGCACCATAATTGAGAGTGTCGGCCGTCGTCAGATTGAATAACGGCACGTTAACGTTGATTTTCGGAATCACGACGCGCCCCAGCAGATGCTTACGTAACTTCTTGGCATTCATGTTGCCTGTCCCGCGAAACGGGTCTTTGGCAGCTTTCTTAGCAGCACGTTCATTTTCTGCTCTGAGCTTTGCAAGTTCTTTGGCATTTCTTTTGGCATCAAGTTTTTGGGCTTCTTCAATGCGCCGATTATCAATAAAATTATTTATCGATTCAACGTAGAAGGGGTATAGCATAATCAACAATCCTGCCAAAAAGACAATCATCAGCAAAACTTGGATCCAAAAACCATTTTTTGATTTCTTCTTTTTTTCAGCCATTCTTTTCCCTTTGATACTCAATTGATATTACGTTCAGTTTAACCCAAAAAGGGATCGGAAAGTTCATTCCCGACCCCCAAAATTGGTATATGAATAATGAGCTATTTAGTTGTGATGAATCGAATCACGAATTAGATGTTTTCACGACGGTTGCGGCGTGCAATCATAGCACCGGCAGCACCAGCCATTACAACGACACCGGCAACGATGAAGAGAACGATACCCATGCCGCCTGTTGACGGAAGGAAGCCGCCCTTCTTCGTGTTGGAAATCTTTTGGCCGTCAGCTGCTTGAACCGTCTTGTAGCTGTCCTTTGCAACTGTGAACAAAACAGGATCCTTAAGCAAGTCGTAGCCTGTAGGAGCTTTAACTTCTTTTACAGCATATGATTCGCCGGCTTCAAGCGACTCAGAATACTTCAAACCTGCAAATTCAAATTGACCGTTTTCGCCAGTTGTCTTCGTAGCAACGTTTGTGTTGTTCGTATCAAATGTGTAGCCATCTTTTTCATTGCCGTGAGCATACTTGACAACTTGACCGTTCTTAACGATAACAAGTTGGAATTGTGCGCCTGCAAGCGTCTTTGATTGGTTAGAACCATCAACCTTGACGAACTTCTTGCCGCCTGTGAAGACTTCTTCTGACTTGACTTCGTGGTGTGCTTCGTTGTCAACCTTGGCAGTAGCCTTGTTAGGAATACCAGTGTCAATCAATGTAAGATCTTCAATGCTGAGATGACCCTTAACAGTTGTCTTGAGCGTCTTGCCGGCAAATGCAGCAAGATTTGCGGCAGGAATCGTGATCGTGAAGCCGTTGTCGGCATTCTTCTTAACAGTATACTTGTTGCTTGCAAGACCTTCGATTTGAATCGTATCAGCATCCATGATCAAGCCCTTGCTTGGATTATCAGTAATCGTGTAGACTTTCTTGTTAGCAATATTCCAAGGAACAACCGTTTCGATAGTGTAGTTGATCTTTTCGCCGGCAGTGAAGTCGTGGTGTGAGCGATTGTCATTCAAAGTCTTCTTGTCGGATTGCTTTACGTTCTTTGGATAGATATTGATTGACTTTTGAACCGTCTTTCCGTCTGCTCCGTAAATCGGCATTGCCAAAACGAATGGTTCTGCTTGTTGAGTAATATTTGCAGGAGCATCTGTTTCAACAAAGAGATATGCCTTGTAGTTTCCGTTTGCGTCTCTTAACGGAAGGTTTGCAAATGATGCAAGACCGCCGTTAGCAGTTGTTTGTTTGCCAACAACCGTTGCTGTCTTTTGAAGTGCATCAGCTTTTTTCGCAACTGCGTCACTTGCCGTCTTGGCTGCATCGGCAGGACTTTCATTGTTATCTCCTGTTGCAGTCTTGTATGCATCAGCATATTCGCTTGTTACGTCATATGCCGTAAATTCAACGCCATCAAGTGCTTCGGCATTGTTCTTGGTCAACCATGCATTGATTTCGTCTTGTGACTTGCTGTTGTCAATCTTGTCAGATGGCAACTTGTCATTAAATACGTATTTGTGCAACGTAACAGTTGCCGTCTCAGTTGACGTTTCTGCAGCCTGTGCAGTCTTGACTCCAACAGCACCTTGCAATGCCAATGGCAATGCAAGTAACAATGTTGCTAATGCATTTCTCAATTTCTTATGATTTTTCATTTTTACTGCTCCTCTTTATAATTTCTTCTCTTTACGCTTACTAAAACAACTAAACATATTATTCCTATGCCAAGCAATGCCATAATCGATTTTGCTTCACCGGTTTGCGGCAACATCCCCCATAACCCTTTTTTCTTGACACTGTCCGGTGTCGTTGGCTTGCCTGGAGTATTTGTCTTGCCGGAGTTGCCTGGCGGATTCTCAATACTGTAATTATAAATGCGCGGCTTGGCGGCACTGACTGCCCCATCAGACAGTTTTTGATCATAAAGCTCTTCCAAAGCGGTGCCGTTGACTTTAACGCTGTCAGACAGCTTCTTTGGAATATAAACTTCGATCTTGCGTGCTTCATCGGTAATCCTGTATCCTTTCGGTGCCTGAACTTCGCTGAAGTAGTAGGTGCCAGGATCAAGACTCTCTCGGTCATACATGACCAAACCTGCCGAGTTGGACGTGAACTTTGCAATTTCATCGTCGCTGAGCGGAGAAGCACTTGCCTTAAAACCGCCATTATTTGTGCAATATAATTTTATTGAACCGTCCAAGCGGTACAAAACAAATTTTGCATCGCTCAACGGTAACTCTCCGCCGGCGTTTTTGCCATATTTGAAGAAATAGGCTGAACGCTGCACGAGCGAAGTTTTACCTTTGATTTGAAACCACATCCGACCTTGATCATCAATTTTGAAGTCATCATTCATCAAAAAGACGAATGGGAGGGTAAACGTTCCGTTGTTCCCTGCATTTTCAATGACTCCGTTCTCATCGGTCTGAACGATCAGGTACGCATCGCACCCGGGAACGATAAAGTCGATCGAAGAATTTGCCTTATCGCCTGTCTGTCGGCTGAGAGGCTTCAAGTTGTGCTTTTCAATGAAGTTCTTCGCATAACTTTGACCCCCGAGCGGGAATTTTGCGGTAAATTCCTTTGGATCGTCAGCTTCATCAAACTGATCAGAAATATCATATATTTCGAACGTCGGTGCTCTCAGTTTGGTAACATCGGTTCCTGAAGGAAGATTGAGTCCCAAACTGATATGGATGTGAATATTTTGAGTGATACCCGTCGTCGAATCAGCGGATGCTTGCCCGGATCCTGCGAATACGGCAGTCATGAAGGCAACGATCATGAACAATAATTTAAATACTCTCTTCATGATCACACCCCCTTTGAATTGCGAATCCGTCGCCAGATGAGCACCTCAGTCAGGGCACATGCAACAACGATCAGCAGCGATCCCAATGCTTCAAACAACAATCTGCCCGGTCCGCCTGTTTGAGGAAGCATTCCTCCAACAGGATAATTCAAAATCTGAAGCGTTGTCGGTTTGTTCTTCTTATGATTCATGGCAATGATTCTTGCGTAAGCAGGATTTTTAATCTTGTTGCCATCAGCATCCGTGAGCATAATCGAAGATTCCTTATCCTTGACGTTGCTCATGTTCTTCTTGCTCAAAATGAAATAGATCGGAGAGTCAAGTTTCGTATAACCTGATTGCGTTCTCGTTTCAACGAGCTTGTACCGACCGGTAAGCAAGCCTTTGTAGCTGATTCGTCCGTTAACGCCTGTCGATACGTCTTGAATGTATGGTATCCACTTGCCGTCTGCCAAACGATACAAATCAAAGTGAACGTCACGCATGACCTTCTTATCGATGGCATCGCGTTTCAAAATATCAAAATCGACGTTATACCCAGTAATCGTAGCATCACCGGAAGTATGCGTCACTTCCTTATCTTTATCAGCCTTCTCATAAATAACCCTGTTGTCCAACCCTTCAATTGATGCGGTATTGGCTACGCAATCCTTGCCTGACGTCAAAATCTTTGTCTGATATTTGATTCTGTAAGGCCGACTGATATAGTTGGCCTTTTCGCCAGGATTGTTCTTCTGGTCATCATTGAACGTGATAATCATCTGTTGAGTGACTCTTCCGTCGGAAGTAGTATACGGAACAATTTTCACATTGTATGCCGACTTCGGAAGCGGTTTGCTCGAAAGCTTGTCATGCCACTGATCGGATCCTTCGTATCGATATACTTCAACTGAGTCTTCAACGAAAATCTGCTTTCCGTCAAGGGTATCCTTGATGGCACCGTTAGGATAGGTGACATACGCCTTGTTGACGTCAATCGTCCAGTTCACGAGACTGTTGTCATCATTGTCGACTGCGCCATCTTTTTCAAGTTTGCTCATCCAATGCCAATAATCGCTTGTAGCACTGCCTTTCTTGTCATTTCCTTGATACAAATCAGCGTAATCAGTATAGTGATTCTTATCGCTGTTGTATCCGACCGGTCCAAGTTTTACGCCATACGAAATCTCGTATTGGTGGTTCGTATTAGGCAAACGGATAATCAGAAGCTTTGCGGGCGACGTATGGGTCTTTCCGTCCTGATTATACGTTGTCGTCGTTTTCTGAATCTCTCGTCTGACTTGACTCGTAACATCCTTGTTGTCAGTCAAGTCTTTAACCTTGATTGTTGATTCCATCAGAGTTTGGTCACCAGTAATCGTATCCTTGACCACATAGTTGCTCATCGGAAGCTTTTCTTCGTTGACGTAGACCTGCCAATGCAAGAGACCATCCGTTCTGTGGACCCCGGTATTTCCCTTCCTGATCACGATGCCGTCAGCAGGAACGCTGTCGCTCGTTTTCTCATCGCCAAACCGTGCCCAATTTCCTGATTCTTGCGAAGAATCACGTGTTGTCCGATACTTTACTTCATAAAGCGCAGCCGGTGCTTCGCCTTTGAACGTAATCTTGAAACCTTTGTATCCGTCTTCGCCCGATTTATTGTCTTCTTTAATCGTATATTCGCCAGGGTTAACCAAAATATTCGTGTTCCAGTCTCCAGGTCCGCTGCTTCGATAGACCTTGACGGCATTCAGTCCACCCACCAAGCTAAGTTGATTGCCGCGATTGGTATAAAAGTGATCTGTCAAAGTCAGATTTTTGAATGTCTTAAAGGCATTGTCGCTTGCCGCTTCATAGAATTTTACGGACCAGTCGATTGTGTCTTTGGTAACGTTCGTGTGCGACTTGGAAACATGCTCTTTTACTTTATCGTACCCGATGCTGCCTTCGCCTTCATTGCCGTGTCCGTCTTTAACATGATTCTTGATTTGAGTTCCTTGCGATAAACCATCCGGCAAAATCGATCTGTAGCGAATCACATACCCTTTGCCGTCTGAATTCTTAATCTTGATCGTTGCAACTTCACGATCATATTTGGTTGAATAAACAATGGAATATTCGCTGCTTGAAAGCTTGCGACCGATTTTGATGTTGTTCTCATTTTGATTGAACGGATTTCCGTCAATTGATGAAGCCTCATAGATTTCAAAACTGTTCTTATCAAACGTTCCACTGTACAAACTGTCTAACAAGAGCGTGCTGTCGCCGAACTTGTGACCGACAAGGTTGTAGTAGATCGTCCAATCAACTCTGTTTCTGTCTTTTTGAACGCCTTTTTTAAAAATCGTGCCGCCCTTGTTCCACCAATGTGCCCAAAGTTCCTTGGATGCATCGGCGAGATGTTTGTCGCCATCATATGAGGAAACCTTATTGCCAACCTTCGTCGTCTCACGATTACCGGAATCATTTGTAATATCCGTTTCATATTCTACACGATATGCGCCCTTGATTTTGTGCTTAAAATGAAGCTCATAACTCATGCCATCGGCAGACTTGACGATTTCATATTCTTGCGGATTAACTTTTTCCTTGCTTTTTTCGATGACTCTGCCATAAGAATCAAGTCGAACGGAATAAACATTGAAACTGTCATAGTCGATTTTATGCTCAGAATATTGACTGTCAGCATGATACAAATTGTCTTTCAAAACAGGATTCTCAATATCATTTAGTCCTTTGTTGAAATCAATCGTCCAATGTGCTCGCTTCGGCTGCCAGTCGTTTCCGAGAAACCAGCCGTTTTTTGTCACATCGCCGAATTTTTCATCCGTATGCTGCTTGATTTCAACAGTGTAAGTCGTGCTGTCTTTCAATGGAATCTTTATTTCCTGGCGATTTTCTTCGGAAAAGCTTTCAATATCCAAAGATGATTCGAGGTGTGTTGTCCCCTTACGTCCCTGAATCTTTTTGATATTGTCGTTAAAAGTCATGACCAACGGATATCCGTTGTGTTCATTGTCAAACGTGCTGGACATCTGCCATGTCCCAAATTCCGTTCCGTCCTCATTCTTGAGCTTGCCATCACAGGAATTGTATGCCTTGAAAGCCTTCGGAACATAAATCGTATACGTGTCGCCCGGATTGATGTCTGCGTTATCAGGAAAACTGAAATTATAATCAATCGATAACTTGTCTCCGTCTCTTAACGTATATACGTCGTTATTCTTAAGTTCCTCCGACGTCGAATCTTTATGACTGACCATAATTTTTACGCTGTCAATAAAACTGACGGTATTGTTTTGATTCAACTCAACCGCAGCATCTGCCTTTTCGCCGTCGAACTTTCCCATGGCAAAAGCAATCGCAAATACCGTAGCCACCGCCCCAAAAAGCCAGAGCAGCTTTTTAAATATTTTATTTCTTTCCATAGCAGTTGCTCT
>JBHADD010000116.1:0-5182 GCA_041854925.1 Ligilactobacillus sp.
GATTGAAAAATTCGATATTCGTTCTCAAAGCGAAAAGGAAGCAGTCGGGTCTCTTTCTGGCGGCAATCAGCAAAAGGTCATCGTTGCCCGTGAAATAGCAAGCGAACCCGATCTGCTGATTGCGGCCAACCCTACCCGCGGCGTTGACGTTGGCGCAATCGAATACATTCATGAAAAAATCAATGATGAACGAAACGATGGTCGTGCAGTCTTGCTGGTAAGTTTTGAATTGGACGAAATTCTCAAGCTTTCGGATCGCGTCGTCGTGATGCATGCGGGCGAAATCGTTGGCGAAATCGACCCGAAGAACACGTCCGCTGAAGAATTAGGTTTAATGATGGCCGGCAAGAAGATTGCTGATGCCGAATAGGAGGAAAAATGTTGAAAGGAAAGAATAAAAATGCCTTAATCATCCCGCTTTTGGCCGTTCTTTCCGGCTTTATCGTCGGAGCGGTTCTGATGCTTGTTTTTGGCTATAATCCGATTCAAAACTACGTTAACTTGTTTGCCGGCGCATTCGGCGACGTTTATTCCGTCAGCGAAACGCTGCGCAACATGACGCCGCTGCTTTTGACGGGACTGGGTTTTGCCGTTTCCAGCAAAGCCGGATTCTTTAATATCGGCGGGCCTGGTCAATATCTTATAGGTTGGTTCGGTGCAGTCGTTTTCGCACTGCATTTTCATGCCTTGCCCGGCATCGTCTTGATCATCGGCTCCATCTTGTGCGGTGCATTGTGCGGCGCAATCTGGTCAGGCATTGCCGGCGTTTTGAGAGCATTTTTCGGGACGAGCGAAGTTATTTCAACAATCATGTTGAACTATATTGCTTTATATTATGTAAACTATGCCATTAAAACCCGGCTTGCTCCGAAAGGTTCCGACTCATCCCCGAACATTCCGAAGAAGGCAAGCCTTTGCACTGATTTCTTGCAAAATCTGACGCATGGATCAACGTTCCACTGGGGATTTTTCTTGGCAATTCTGTGCGCGTTTGCAGTTTGGTTCTATTTCAACAAGACTTGTTCCGGCTTTGAAGTGCGCAGCGTCGGAATGAATCCTTCTGCCTCGCGTTATGCCGGCATGAACGTCAAGAAGACGATCATCGTTGCAATGATCATCTCGGGAATTTTGGCCGGACTGGCCGGAGCTCTCGACGGCATCGGCAACTATCAAAACATTTCCGTTTCAAACTCTACGCCAAGCGTCGGCTTTGACGGAATGGCCGTGGCTTTGCTTGCCGGTGAAAATCCGATCGGCATGCTGTTTTCTGCCTTGCTCTTCTCAGCGCTTCAGATCGGCGGGTTGAGTATTTCAGTGCTTTCGACGACACCGTCCGAAATCGTCAACGTCGTGATGGCTTCAATTATTTTCTTCGTCGGAATCAAGTATGCGTTTGAAATGCTGATCGAAAAGGGCGTAATCAAGAAGGACGCTAAAGCAAAGGAGGCAGGCAACCAATGAGTTTAGAAACAATTTTGATGACGGTTTTCTCGTCAACGTTGATTTATGCGGCTCCGTTGATTTTTACGGCTTTAGGCGGAACGTTCTCTGAACGAAGCGGCATCGTTAACGTCGGACTTGAAGGAATGATGATTGTCGGAGCTTTCAGTAGCACGGTCTTTACGTTATCCTTCAGCAATGCGTTGGGTGCGGTGGCTCCGTGGCTTTCAATCCTTGTCGGCGGCTTTTTCGGATTTTTGTTTTCAATTTTGCACGCCGTTGCAACGGTTAATTTCAGAGCCGATCATATCATTTCAGGGACGGTTTTGAACTTGCTCGCTCCCGGACTTTGCGTCTTTTTGACCCGAATCATCTACAGTGGCAAAGGTCAAACGCCAATCATCGAACAAGGCCTTGGAACCTACACTTTCCCGGGACTTTCAAAAATTCCGGTTTTAGGAAAAATTTTGTTTACGCGGACTTCTCTTGTCGCATATGTTGCGATTTTGATCGCAATCGTCAGCTGGTACTTCTTGTATCGCACAAACGTTGGGCTGCGTTTGCGTTCCGTTGGTGAAAATCCAGTGGCGGCAGACACCTTGGGAATTGATGTCTACAAATATCGCTATTTGGGCGTCTTGATTTCAGGTTTTTTAGGCGGCATGGGCGGTGCCGTAATGGCTCAGTCGATCACGATGAATTTCTCATCGAATACGATTTCGGGCCAAGGATTCATGGCTTTGGCAGCCATGATTTTTGGCAAGTGGCATCCGATCGGCGCAATGGGTGCGGCATTGTTCTTTGGATTGGCACAAAGTCTGCCGATCACAGGAGCCTACATTCCGTTGCTTAGCCACGTCAACTCGGTCTGGTTCCAGGTTGCTCCGTACGTTATCACGATTATCGTGCTCGTAATCTTCCTCGGCAAGGCGGTTGCACCGGCTGCTGACGGAACGAATTACGTCAAAAATAAGTAATATCAAGAAGGGGCTTTGAAAAACCGGATGATTTGAAATTAATTGCAAATTATCCGGTTTTTTGTGCATACATGACAATCGCCTGCCATGATGGAAATAAATCTGTTTTCATTTCTGTCAAAACGCTTTGCTCGTAATCGAAGTCTGGCTTTTACGGGCAAATCCCAGGAACCGGTATTTTGCCCGTAATCGGAGACCGGCATTTACGGCAAATCTTCAAAAACGACATTTTTTCCGTCTTTGCGTGCTGACTAAGCCGACGTGCTGCAATCTGGGCGCAACAACCGCAGCATTTTTTTGCAAAAGATGCCGAGACCGTGAATTTACTTGGCTTAAATCAAAATAGGCTTGATTTTGCGTTAATTATGGGTATATACTTTTAATATATCTAGTATGCAACCGCTTTTATTGTGATGTGACAGAGAGGTCTTACGTATGGCAACAATCAAGGATGTTGCGCGTCTGGCGGGAGTTTCTCCTTCGACTGCCTCACGTGCGATGCATGACAGTTCACTTATCAGTGAAGAAACTAAGCAAAGGGTGCGCAAAGCAATGGCGAAGCTCGATTATTCACCGAACTTTGCGGCGCAAAGTTTGGCGAACAAGTCGTCAAACATGATCGGGGTTATTTTACCTGCAAGAGAGGATTCCGTTGGCGACAACCCGTTCTTTATTCAGATTATTCAAGGATTGGTGACGATCTGCAATGCGCATGACTATATGGTTTCCGTAGCAACGGGTCAAAGCGAAGAAGAGCTGATCAAAAACATCGAGACGATGATCAAACGAGGCAATATCAGGCAGTTCGTCTTCGTCTATTCCAAAGCGCGCGACAAGGTTTTAGAGTACGTCAAAAAGCAAGACGGCGTGCGGTTCGTCATTATCGGTACGCCCTATGAAGATCAGGAAACGACGCTTTACGTCGACAACGACAACCGAAAGGCCGGCTTTGACGCGACGGAATTCTTGTATGACAAGGGTTTGGAAAATATTTTGTATGTTTACACCGATCTTGATGAAAACGTGCAAAACGATCGCTTTATGGGGTATCGAGATGCCGTCAAAAAGCACGGCGGACAATTGCTAAGTCTGAGCCTTGGAAGCGAAGACGAACATGAACGCACGAAAGCTTTGAAAGATTATTTCAAAGCCTATCCGGAGATTGAGGCAATTATCGCGTGTGACGATATTTTGGCGCTTAAGACGGAGTATTCGTGCAAAGCTGCAGGAATCGACGTCAAAAAGCTTGCAATGATGGGATTCAACAATTCCGCATATGACAAGATCATGCATCCAACGCTGACTTCGGTCGAAATTTTCCCGCGTTTTTTGGGATCAGAGGCCGCTGCGCTTGCAATTGATTCGAATCTTAAAATTGAAAGCAACTGCGTGATCGTCCCACACAAGGTCATCGAGCGCAAATCAACGAAAATATAGCAGGAAAACCGCTTGAATCTGAAGGGTTCTGGCGGTTTTTGTCTATAAAAATCCAGTGCGACGGAAAAATTTTTGAAGAAAGTGCTTGCAAGTGCAACCGATTGCATATATAATAATAAGCGAAAATGAAAACGTTTGAGTGAAGGGCGGCAAAGTAAATGAAACGTATTTTTGAAATAGATCCATGGAAAGTAATTACGCATACGTTCAATAAAGAAGACAAGCGTCTTCAAGAAAGCATGACGAGCATTGGCAACGAATATATGGGCATGCGCGGAATGTTTGAAGAAAAATATTCCGGCGATACGCACAAAGGCATCTATCTTGGAGGTGTCTGGTTCCCCGACAAGACGCGCGTCGGCTGGTGGAAGAACGGATATCCAGAATACTTCGGAAAAGTTATTAATGCGGTCGATTTTGTCAGTGTTGATGTCAAGCTTGACGGAGAATCGGTTGACTTGGCCAAAGACGAATTCAGCGACTTTGAACTTGCGCTTGATATGAAGAACGGCGTTTTGACAAGAAGCTACGTTATCAAACGCGGTGAAAAGAAGGTCAGACTAAACTTTGAACGCTTTGTCAGCGTTGACATGAAGGAGCTTTATGCTGATCGAATCACTGTTGAAAACTTGAGCTCAGCGAGCGTTGAAGTTGAAATCGAATCATCAATTGACGCGGATGTCTTCAATGAAGACTCAAATTATGATGAAAAGTTCTGGAACGTTCTGAGCAAGAAAAAGGATCAAACAACAGGTCGTCTGGTTGCTGAAACGATCGAAAACAATTTTGGCACTCCGCAATTTACGACGGAAATGCTGATGGAAAACATTTCGGATCTTGATGCAAAAGAACCTGTTGAAACAAATCTCAAGGTTGCAAACGTCTTTTCCGGAACGCTTGAATCAGGCAAAAAGACGGTCTTTGAAAAGCGCGTCATCGTTTTGACTTCGCGTGACTATGAAACGCTTGAGGATTTGGATGCGGCTGGAGAAAAGCTGTCCGCAAAACAAGCAGAATCAAGCTTTGACGAATTGAAAGCAGCACAGGCAAATGGTTGGGCAAAGCGTTGGGAAAAAGCTGACGTTGTCGTTGAAGGAAACGATGAATCGCAACAAGGGATTCGTTTCAACTTATTCCAGTTATTCTCGACATATTATGGAAACGATTCACGCTTGAACATCGGACCAAAAGGCTTTACCGGCGAAAAATACGGCGGTGCTACTTATTGGGATACTGAAGGCTTTGCCGTTCCTCTGTATTTGGCATTGGCAGATCAATCAGTGACGCGAAACCTGCTTGAATATCGTCACGAACAGCTTCCTGGCGCA
>JBHADD010000117.1:0-5394 GCA_041854925.1 Ligilactobacillus sp.
GATTTTCACAATATTGACGATCTCGCCTGATGCTTTGCCGACTGAATTGATGGAGTCCTGGAGAGTCGTAACTGAAGATTGAATATTTTCAAGCGCCGTAACGACTTGTTTCATGTCCTCTCTACCTTTATTTGAAACCTCGACCGTATCGTTCATCTTGTTTTTGGCATGATCGCTGTTGTCCTTGGTGTCGGTGACGACTTCTGCCAACTGACTTGCATTTTCAGCGATGTCGTTGACGGAAATTGCCAACTGATCAACGGTCATATTGAGTTCGTTCATTGATTTTGACTGAGTATCCGATGCGGAACTCATTTCGTTTGCGACACGCTCGCTGCCAAGGGCTTGTTCTTCGAGATTGTGCGAAATGCTGGTGATGGAGCTGATCATTTGCCGCATGTAATTGATGAATTCTGACACGCTGCGTCCCATTTCAGCAATTTCGTCGTTGCCTTTCGTCTTGACGGAAACGGTAAAGTCGCCGTCGGCCATTGCCGTGATGACCTTTGTCATTTCCTTGACCGGCTTGATCGTGACGTGCGTTACGCGTTCAACGACGATGCACATGATCAAAAGTGCAATGAGACTGACAATCGCCATGATGATTCTCAGTTTTGAAAGGTCGGCCAAAACAATGCTTGACGGAATATATGAAACGAGAATCCAATCGGTTCCTTCGATTTGGGAAAATGCAGTGAAGTTTTCTCCGAGCGTTTGGGTGGAGTAGTCGCTTTTTTTGATTTCCTTTTTGGCTTGTGCGTAAATTTTGGGCTGATCTGATGAACCGATTTTTTCTGAAACGTAGCTTGAATTGCGATCGGCCATAATCTGCATCGTATTCTTGTTAACAAGAAAAGCCTTGGCGCCTTCCATCGAAATACTTGAATTAACAATGGTTGAAATGCGATCAAGACTGAAATCTGCAGCAATGACGCGGATATTTTTGCTGTTGTCGTCAAGAATCCCGGTTGCGCTGATGACTTTGCTGCCGTCTTCGCTCGTATACGGATCACCGAATGTCATGTTGACGTGGGTCAGACCTTCTTTGAACCAGGTCGAGTTCAGAGGATTGCTGATGCTTTTGTCCGACTTTTTGGCTTTGATGACCTTGCCCTGTTGATCTGCGATGTAAATTCCGTTTTGAGAATTGGGATTAAAGCCATAGTAGCTGTTGACCGTTTTTTGAAGCGACTTGTCGTTTTGGCGGTCAGCTTCGATGGCTTTTTTGGCAGAATTGAACGAATTAAGATTTTCCGTCATCCAAGCTTCAATATTCGAACTTTGTTTGGCAACGGACGTTTCTAGAAGTTCTTCGGCATTTCTTTTGATCATCGAAGCAGAAACGTTATAGGCAATTACGACCAAGACGATGATCATCGCACTGGTAATTGGTATAATTGCCGATAAAAGTTTAGCTTTGATAGAAAATTTGGCATTTTTTTTCAAAGACATATCCTCCTGTATACAAAATGTTTTAAATAAAATATATGATTCGCTAACAATAATATCGGAAGAATGTTTAAAAAATAAACCCCACAATATACATATGAGACAATAATGATGAGTTTATAATCTTGTATGGCGTCTGATGCGGTCATCTTTGCAACAATTGTGCATTTTTTGCCTAAATCAGAGCTGGATACTGTATAATTGCAATTGAGCGTCATTGCTCAATCGTTAAAATTAAGGGGTGGTAATTTTGAAGCAACCGATCATTTCATTTAAAAACGTCATCAAGTGCTACGATGACGACGTGCCGGTATTGAAGAATGTCAGTTTCGAGATTGAGGAGGGAAAATTCTATACTCTGCTCGGTCCTTCCGGATGCGGCAAAACAACGATTTTAAGAATGATTGCGGGCTTTTCAGAGCCGACTGAAGGCGACATTTATTTTGAAGGGAGAAGAATCAACAACGTCCCTGCAAATAAACGACAGGTTAATACGGTTTTTCAAGACTATGCATTATTTCCGCACATGGACGTGTATGACAATATTGCATTTGGCTTAAGAGTTAAAAAACTTCCGAAAAATCAGATTGATCAAAAGGTCAAAGAAGCATTGAAGATGGTTCAGTTGGCCGGTTATGAAAAACGCGGGATCAATGAGATGTCAGGCGGTCAAAGACAACGTGTGGCAATCGCAAGGGCAATCGTCAACGAACCCAAAGTGCTGCTTTTGGATGAGCCGTTGTCTGCTTTGGATCACAAACTGAGGCTTGATATGCAGTATGAGTTGCGAGAACTTCAGCAACGCTTGGGAATCACGTTTGTTTTCGTGACTCACGACCAGGAAGAAGCTTTGGCTATGAGCGATGAGATCTTTGTTTTGAACAACGGCAACATTGTTCAATCCGGAACGCCCGTTGATATCTACGATGAGCCAATCAATCACTACGTTGCTGATTTTATCGGAGAAAGCAATATTTTGAACGGGACGATGATCAAGGACTGTCTGGTTGAGTTTGCAGGCAAACGGTTTGAGTGCGTCGATGAGGGGATGAGAGAAAACGAGCCGGTCGAAGTTGTTTTGAGGCCGGAAGATCTGGATTTGACGGATGAAGAGCACGGCAAGCTAAAGGTCAAGGTCGATACGATCCTCTTCCGCGGCGTTCATTACGAAATCATCTGCTACGATGACGAGGGCAACGAGTGGATGGTTCATACCACCAAAAAGGCCGTACCAGGGACAACGATCGGGCTTTACTTTGATCCGGAAGACATTCACGTCATGCGTTTTAACGAATCTGAAGAAGATTTTGACGCTCGTCTTGAAAGCTATGAGGACTGAGGGTGATTTCGATGAAAAAGTACAATGCCTTTTTTGCGATTCCATATTTTTTATGGCTCGTTTTCTTTGTTTTGGCTCCGGTCATCTTGATTGTCGGATATTCCTTCTTTGATTCGAACGGGAACTTTACGCTTCAGAACTACGCAACGTATTTTGCATCGGGAAAGTATCTGGCAATGACGTTCAACTCAGTCTTATATGCGTTTTTGATTACTTTGCTCACGCTTGTCATCAGCTACCCGACGGCATATTTTCTGACGAAATTGAAGCACCGCGATTTATGGATGCTGTTGATTATTTTGCCGACGTGGATCAATATGCTGCTCAAAGCCTATGCATTTATCGGAATCTTCAGTCTGCACGGCGGGATCAACCGTTTCATGACTTTCTTCGGACTTGCGCCGCATCAGATCCTGTTTACTGACGTCGGTTTTATGATCGTTGCGACATATATCCAGCTTCCATTCATGATCATGCCGATTTTTACGGGGCTGGAGGAGCTGAATCCGTCGCTGATCAAAGCCAGTCGCGATCTTGGGGCAAATGCGTTTCAAACATTTACGAAGGTGGTTTTCCCACTGTCTCTTGCAGGCGTAAAAAGCGGCATTCAGGCTGTTTTCATTCCGTCTTTGTCCTTCTTTATGCTGACTCGTCTGATTGGAGGAAATCGCGTAATCACCCTCGGGACTGCGATTGAAGAGCATTTCCTGGTCACGCAGGACTGGGGGATGGGGGCAACGATCGGCGTCGTCCTCATCGTTGCAATGTTTATCGTGATGATTATTACCGGCGAAAAGAAGAAAGGGGGCAGAAACTGATGGAAAAAAAGCATAATTTCAGTTGGGACAAGCTGTATCTTGCCGTCGTGTTTGTTTTTTTGTATGTTCCGATCGTTTATTTGCTGGCATACTCATTCAATAAAGGCGACACGATGAATTCCTTTACTGGATTTTCCATGCGCCATTTTGCCGAGCTGTTCTCGGACACGCGTCTGATCGTGATTTTGCTTGAGACGTTCATGCTGGCATTTTTGTCGGCATTGATTGCAACGGCCGTCGGTACGTTCGGGGCTCTTTCAATCTATTACGTCAAAAAACGCCAACAAAGGATGGCGCTTTTGTCTTTGAACAATATTTTGATGGTTTCACCGGACGTCATCATCGGTGCCAGCTTTTTGATTCTGTTTACGACGATTGGATCGTTGGTCGGAGGCATCGGGCTCGGATTTTGGACGGTGCTTTTATCGCACGTTGCATTCAGCATTCCGATCGTTGTTCTGATGGTTTTGCCCAAGCTTCAGGAAATGAACGAGTCGATGGTTTCTGCGGCATATGATCTTGGCGCAAATAATTTTCAGGTTTTAAAAGACATTATTTTGCCTTTTTTGACGCCGGGAATCATTGCCGGGTATTTCATGGCATTTACGTATTCGCTGGATGATTTTGCCGTGACGTTTTTTGTGACGGGAAACGGTTTTACGACGTTGGCCGTTGAAATTTACTCCAGAGCTCGGCGCGGCGTGAGTCTTGAGATAAATGCGCTCAGTACGCTTGTTTTCCTGTTTGCGCTTGTCTTAGTGGTTGGATATTACTACATCAGCAAGGACAACAAGTCTAAAAAGAAGAGCGAAAGACGTCAGAAGGGCGGTGTGATGCGATGAAAAAACTGCGCGCATTGGTGATCGGAATCGTTTTGATCATCGTCGTTTTGATTGCCGGCTCCAGGATATTGAGCCAGTCTTCAGGAATGTCCGGTGCAAAAGTCATCAACATATACAACTGGGGTGATTATATTGACCCGGAACTGATCTCTGAATTTGAAAAGAAAACAGGCTACAAGGTAAACTATGAAACTTTTGATTCAAACGAGGCCATGCTGACCAAGATCAAGCAAGGCGGGACATCATACGATCTTGCGGTTCCGAGCGACTATATGATTCAGAAGATGAAAAAAGCTCATCTGCTCAAGCCATTGGACAAGTCAAAAATCAAAGGCCTGAACAATATTTCAAGTCAGTTTTTGAATCAGCCCTTTGATCGAAACAACCGCTACTCGGTTCCTTATTTTTGGGGAACTTTGGGCGTCGTTTATAATGACAAGTACTTCAAGGAATCGGACGTTGACAGCTGGAACAAGCTTTGGAACAAGAAGTTTCGCGGCAAAATCATGTTTGTCGACGGTGCTCGCGAATTTATGGGCATCGGGTTGGCCAGCCTCGGATATTCGCTCAACAGCAAAAATGACCGAGAGCTTGACCAGGCTTATAATAAGCTGAAGTCTTTGACCGGAAATACGAAGGCGATTGTTTCGGATGAAATCAAGATGTATATGGAAAATGAAGAAAGCAGCGTTGCCGTGACCTATTCCGGCGAAGCTTCGGAAATGCTTGCCGAAAACAAGCACTTGCACTATGTTTTGCCTTCGGAAGGAACCAATTTGTGGTTTGACAACATCGTCATCCCGAAAACTTCGAAAAACACCAAGGGTGCCTATGCGTTTATCAATTTCATGCTTGAACCGAAAAATGCGGCGAAAAACGCCGAGTACATCGGCTATGCGACGCCAAATGAAAAGGCCAAGAAGTATCTGCCAAGAAACGTCGTTGA
>JBHADD010000118.1:0-4287 GCA_041854925.1 Ligilactobacillus sp.
AGCTTGATCCCCAACGGAATATTCCGTTGGGGATCAAGCTGGTTATGGGTGTGAAAATATTCAAGACATATGTTGCTCACAACTCAATCACCATCAGCAATAAATATTGAAGCAAGCAAACAACCTCCTTGTTTAGTTGAAAACAGGCGGTTGTTTTTTTGTTCATCATCAAGTTCAAAGCCCTGAATTTCATTACAAGTCCGGTTCACACAGTACACCTCTGCATTTTCAGGCATGATCCGTCGAATTGTGATAGAATGAACAATGTATTCAAAAAGGAAAAGGACACGGATTATGGAAAATCAAATTAACTACTATCGCATCGATCGAGCGGAGTGGCGCAACTTTTACAAGGACCACATCGTTCCTCTGACGAATGAAGAACTTGATCGCATCAAGTCGCTTAATGACCGCATCTCAATGGAGGACGTTTCTGAGGTTTACATGCCGATGGTGCATCTTTTGCAGATGTTCATGAAAAATCATCAGCGGCTCCAGGACGATCAGGCGAGCTTTCTTGGCATCAAGCCGCACAAGGTGCCGTTTATTTTAGGGATTGCGGGATCGGTTGCCGTTGGCAAGAGTACGACGGCACGTTTGCTCAAATCGCTTTTGTCCGAGGTCTATCCGGACAAGAAGGTTCAGTTGATTACGACTGACGGTTTCATCTTCCCGAATGCTGTCCTGAAAAAGAAGGGCATCATGAGCAGGAAAGGCTTTCCTGAAAGCTATGACATGCCGCGTCTGATCAAATTCGTCAACGACGTGAAAAACGGCATCGTTGCCAAAGCGCCCGTTTATTCGCACAAGGTTTATGACATCATTCCTGACGAGTTCGATGTGATCGATCAGCCTGATATTTTGATCGTCGAAGGAATCAACGTGCTGCAGCTTCCAAGCCATGAACCGATTTTCGTAAGCGACTTTTTCGATTTTTCGCTTTACGTCGATGCCAGGGAAGAGTACATCAAGCGTTGGTATCTTGAACGTTTCGGGATGCTGCTCGATACTGCGTTCAAGGATCCGACGAATTACTATTATCCATACGCAATCGGCGATCGCACCGCTGCATTTAAAATGGCGTCAAAGGTTTGGGAGGACGTCAACCACCCGAACCTGCACGAGTACATCTTACCGACGAGAAATCGCGCTGACCTGATCATCGTGAAGAGCGCCAATCATTTGATTGAAGAATTGCGCCTGAGAAAGTACTGATTTCCGATTGAAATTTTTGTATCTATTTGAAAATGCACTCAAAAAACGTGCATTTAGGTTATAATTGATTAAAATGTACGTAAAAGAATTGACCATCGCAAATTCAATCGGTACAATGAAGTAAGTGAGACAACTATAAAATTAATGAGGTGAACATCTTGGCTAATGTTGATATGCAGGCTTTTGACAAAATCATCGTGTTGGATTTTGGCAGCCAGTATAACCAATTGATTACGCGCCGCATCCGTGAATTCGGCATCTATTCAGAACTTCTGTCACACAAGCTGACGGCTGCACAAATCAAGGAGATGGATCCGAAGGGCATCATTTTGTCCGGAGGTCCGAACAGCGTGTACGATGAAGACGCATTTAAGGTAGACCCCGAAATTTTCAATTTGGGAATCCCGGTGTTGGGCATCTGCTACGGAATGCAGCTGATGTCAAACGAACTCGGCGGCAAGGTCGAAAGTGCAGAAAATAAGGAATACGGCAAGGCTGATATTCATGTTAACGATGAAAATGCAGTGTTGTTCCACGGATTGCCGCAAGATCAAAGCGTATGGATGAGTCATGGCGATCTCGTGACTAAAGCTCCCGAAGGCTTCGAAGTCGTGGCCAAGAGTCAAAATTGTCCGATTGCATCGATTGCTGACTACGATCGCAAGCTCTTCGGTCTGCAATTCCACCCTGAAGTTCGCAACACGACATACGGCAACGATATTTTGCGTCACTTTGCCTTTGATGCCTGCGGTGCGAAAAGCAACTGGACGATGGATGATTTCATTAAAATGCAGGTTGAAAAAATCAAGGAAGAAGTCGGCGACAAGAAGGTCATCCTCGGCCTTTCAGGCGGCGTTGACTCAAGCGTTACGGCCGCATTGCTCAACAAGGCAATCGGTGATCAGCTGACATGCATCTTCGTTGATCACGGTCTTTTGAGAAAGAACGAAGCACAACAAGTGATGGATGCTTTGGGCAAGGGCCTTGGTGTCAACATCATCAAAGTTGATGCTGCCAAGCGCTTCTTAGGCAAGCTCGAAGGCGTATCCGATCCTGAAAAGAAGCGCAAGATCATCGGTGCCGAATTCATCGAAGTCTTCAACGAAGAAGCCTTGAAGTTAAAGGACGTCGACTTCCTTGCTCAAGGCACGCTTTACACGGACGTCATCGAATCAGGCACGGACACGGCCAAGACGATCAAGTCGCACCACAACGTTGGCGGACTTCCGGAAGACATGCACTTCAAGCTGATCGAACCGTTGCGCACGCTCTTCAAGGATGAAACGCGCGAACTTGGCGAAAAGCTCGGCATTCCGCATGAACTCGTCTGGCGTCAGCCGTTCCCTGGACCAGGCCTTGGCATCCGTGTCATTGGCGAAATTACGGAAGACAAGCTCGAAATCGTGCGCGATTCCGATGCCATCCTGCGCGAAGTCATCGCACAACATGGCCTTGACAAGGAAATTTGGCAATACTTCACCGTTTTGCCTGGCATCCGCTCCGTCGGCGTCATGGGCGACGGCCGCACGTATGATTACACGATCGGTATTCGTGCCGTAACGTCCATTGATGGCATGACTGCAGACTTTGCACAAATTCCTTGGGATGTTCTCCAGGAAATCTCGGTTCGAATCGTAAATGAAGTTGCTCACGTCAACCGCGTAGTTTATGACATCACGTCCAAGCCGCCGGCAACGATTGAATGGGAATAGGGATGCTTAGTTTAGAGGTGTCTGAAACCTCAGAATTTATGCGGGCTTGCAGACTTTGCATTTAGTGGTTGTCGTCTTTTGCAACACTTTTGCAACACCTTCATTAAAAAAGAAATTTGCAACAGATGAAATAGTGTCGGATGGTTTGCAGATAAAATAATATTTTTATATTAAGGCTTTTACCCGTTGGGGTGGAAGCCTTTTTGCATGTTTGAGATGTTTTCTATTTTAATATATCATTAAATCAAAAATAAGAAAGTGTGAGGTTGATGTTATGAGAGAACAGAAATACCATGTTTACCTAACCGCCGATGAACAGAGCAGAGTCATTCAGTCACTTATCCGACTAAAAAATGAACTTATCGAACAAGGCAAATACACTGACGCAGTGGATGATGTTCTTTGTAAAGTAGTATCAGCCAAGAAGAAGCGTAACTTTTTCATCTAATTACATATAACCTAGAATACAAGAGGACCGCCTACACCGAAGTGCAAGCGGTCTTTTTAATGGGTATGTTATCTTTGCAAACTGGAAGTTTCTTCCTGCTTCACGTATATTCATTATGATTTCTACATCAATTTATCATAGTAGTTATATATATCACCATCAATTCCTAAACTGGAAGGGTTCCAAATTCCAGAAATCTTTAAATTATAATCTTTTGCTATTTTTCCTTCAATAAATTCTGCTTGATTTTTTCTTAAAATACTTTTTGAACTTATGGTTGTATCTACTTCGTTTGTCGAAATAAGAGAATAAATATACGGGGCACGTTCTTGTAAATCGGTCTGCTTTTTTAGCTTTTCAATATACATATCAATATTTACTTCTTGAAATACAATTTCAGAAACTTCATCGCTATTCCATAAATCTTTATATTTTTGTGCTTTAAGTGACTTATCCTGAATAATATCTACCAATTGTTTTATATGCACATTAATTTCAGCCATTGCATATTTAAAATATTTGCAAACTGCGACATTCTTGTAAGATGGAACCCCATTTACATCTTTTGTTGCAAGTATCCATACCATTTGATCATCAGATGCGAAAACCGTGTCCTGACAATCCTTTATATATTGTTTTGTTTTGCTTCGAAGTGCTTGTGATAGATTGTCATTATCTGTTTCCCATATATGTGTTTCATTACAATCTTTAAATATATATTTTGTATCTTGTTTTTCAATACTGCATATCGTCTTAGTACAACCATTCAACATATGCTATAACACCAACTTTCGATTTGTCTCTATGGTTTATTTCTTGATTATACACAGGATTTGAATCTTTTTCTACTTATCTATTGTTCTAAAATCTCTCTCAAAAAAATAATTTCAAAAATTTATTAAAAATAGGGTG
>JBHADD010000119.1:0-6757 GCA_041854925.1 Ligilactobacillus sp.
TATTCAATTGCTTAATTGCACATATTATTCAAAAAACTTGAATTAAGCTTCCAAAAATACGTTTTGCCTGAGGGGAGACCTCTAATGATTCTTTTTTATCTTCTAGTTTACATAATATGCATTATATAAAGTAGAAGATAAAAGCGCGCCCCAGAGCCTTTTTTATTCTGCACTGAATTTTTATAAAATAAAAACCGCATGCTCTTTTGCATGCGGACATTTCTCAGTCAGCTCTTTGATACGAATTGATCAAATCGTGCTTGCTGTTCCAAAACGGAACTTTGACGATGCCGAGAATTTTCTTCCTTGGAACGAATCCGTAATAGCGACTATCGTTTGAAACACTTCGATTATCGCCTAAAACGAAATATTTCCCTTTGGGAACTTTAAACGTGCTCCCAGTTCCTAAAACAACGCCCTTTGCTTTGGGCAAATTAGCAGCAACCTTTAAGGTTCCGTCAACCTGTTGCTGTGACGTAATGTAGCCTTGCGATCTGAATTTTCCATTAACAAAAAGCTGGCCGTTATCACGATATTCAACGGTATCCCCAGGTAAAGCAATCACCCTTTTGACGTATTTGGTGTCCTTTGTCAAGCTCGTATTGTTTCGGTCGACCCCGTACGCATCAAAGACGACTACCGAATCGCGCTTTATCTTTGCCTTATGCAGCATCAAAACGCGTTCATTATTCTGAAGATTCGGATACATTGAGGTCCCGTCAACTTTTACGACTGAAACAAGGAACGTTTTAATGACGGCTGCAATCAAAAAACCAACAATAATTGGAATAACCCAGCTTAAAATATTTTTAACAGCTTTCAAGTAATATTTCCTCACAAATCTTTAAATTTCTGATTCACGTACAAGTGATTCAGATATAATGCAAAAACTGCGGCAAATAACAGCTCATATAAAAGGAATACAGAACTTTCGCCATATATGAACGGCATGAATATTACGATCAAATCCAGTCCGATTCTCACGAAGAATCGCGGATAATCAAAGTGAATCATATTGCTGAACAGACTGATGATTCCGACAAAAGCTATCAGCAACGCAAGCAAAATTAAAAACGTGAATAAAATTTTAGCATCATCCGCATATCGTTCGGCAGCTTCAAAAGATCTTCCGGGACGCCTGAGAATTGCTACTATCAATCTGAAATACCACGTGCTGAGGATATAGACAACACCCAATATGCCGATGATGATATTCATCCATATGTTAAAAGCCTCACGCTTCATGTTCCGGCCCCCTAAAATTAGTCAATCCCACAATTTGATTATAGTATATAATCGGCTTTATTAAAGCATCTAGCAGTGATAATTTGCTATTTTTAAGCGTTTCTTAACTTATCTGTGAGGGCTAATAGATACTCATGACTTTCTATTTGCTCTGACGCATCTCTTTGATCTTTCAAAATAATCTCATAGATGCTTGTTGCATCGTCGTTCATCAACGGCAAGGCTTTTTCCCAATCAATCTTTCCTTTCCCAAGAGGAAGGCTGTCATGTGTTTCGCCCATTGAATCAACCAAGTGGTAATGAACGACATGTTCTTTCAACCGTTTCAGAGAGTTCAGCAGTTTTTCATTGCTGCCGTGATTTTTGATAAAACAATGCGAAGTATCAAAGGCCAGGCGATACCCCTTTTCGAAGATATAAAGATCTTCTTTTTCATCACCATAATAAAAAATCGGCGAAATCGAGTTCTCAAACATAATGTGATTTTTGCCAAGATTTGCAAACGAGTCAATGCGGCGATAAGCTTGTTCCCTCGCTTGATCGACTCCTCCCCACATATTGATATAACTTTTGGTCTGGCGCGAATAAGATCCATGAACGAGCAGCTGGGCATCATAATCAAATGCAAGCTGAAGCAAATCATTCGTGCTTTTATCGATAAAATTATAAAGGTCGCGGCATTTATCGAAAGGCGCGATCAATTCCGTAAACTGTCCATGAAATCGCATCGGATGGTGCATCACGATTTTTTTCACGCCCTCGCTTTTGATCCACTCAAAATCATATTTGGAGCGTTTTAGACCATCTTCCGTAAAGTCATTTTCAGACGTATAAAATTCGAAAACATCCGGCTTATAGCGAAGTCGATCTTCAATTTGCTCTGAGTCAGTACTTGCCTTTAACCCCAGTTGAATTTTCAAAATGTCACCAGCTTTCACAAAATTAAAGAGCTGAGATTGATCCCAGCTCCTTTTCGTTTTACATTATTTGTAGATATCTTCCATCCATCCGAGCGCGAGAGCTTTTTCTCCGAGATGCGTCCCGATAACAGGACCGAAGTAGCTGATATCAATTGGACGATCGGGATGATCCTTGGCTAATTTGTCTCGCCATGCAAGAGCAGCAGCTTCATCATTTCCATGGAAGATGATTAAACGCAAAGGATAATCTATCCCCTTGATGCGTTCGTCAAACAAATCTTCCGCACGTTTTAAAGCCCTTTTAGAGGAACGAACTTTTTCAAAGGCCACAATTTTATCTGATTCATCATCAAACGTTAAAAGAGGTTTAATCCTCAAAACGCTTCCGATAAATGCAGAGGCATTTGAAAGACGTCCTCCTCGAACGAGATTTTGCAGATCATCGACGACAAAGATTTCGTCGATCGTATCGCGCACATGATCGAGACGTTTGAGGATATCGTCCAAATCCGATCCGTTTTGAGCCATGCGAGCCGCTTCGATGGCTAAATATCCCATCAAAAGAACCGTAATTTTTGAATCATAAGGGATAAGATTAATTCGATCGGAAACAGCATCCTTGACCGTTGTTTCAAGCGTTCTGACGAATCCGGAAATAGTTCCGGCAAGATGGATGCTGATAACAGTATCATATCCTTCGTCTGCTAATGACTCATACAATTCAACCAATTCCCCGACCGGAGGCTGCGAAGTTGTCGGGAACTTCTCGCAAGTACGCAATTTTTCATAAAATTCTTCAGTTGTGATGTCGATGCCCTCGTTATAAACTTTGTCATCGATAATAAAAGGAATCGGAACAACGCGAATATTATATTTTTCCACCTGTTCTTTGTTAAGATAGGCTGTACTGTCGGTTACAACAGCGATTTTCATTTAACTACACCTACTTTAATTTATTATTGCAAACTTAATAATACCACATAAACGAGCCGATGACTAGAAAGCCGGAATATGTTTCGCAATGGTAAAAAAAGAGCACCTTTTTTTATTGCTCTTTTTTGATTTTAACCGAGCTTAAGATTCCTTCTTTTTTAGCCAAACCAAACATCCCCATGATGCCCGACAGCATGATCAGGAAGGTTCCTAAAACCGAAACGCTCGTCTTTTTTTCTCCCATTTGCGGCAATTCTTTCGTCTTGCCATCCGCTTTTTGGCTGTTGCCCGAACGTTGCTTATACGTGGTCAAAAGCATCGGCTGCTCTTTCTTGAGAGAATCCTGCTGTCGGGTTACTTCCAGATCAAGCTCGGCTTTGTTTTTGGAATCGTCATAGGCATTTTGCTTTAACACTCTTACTTGCCCCTGTCAATGCTAAGCCGACTGACCCAATAGCGACAACTTTTTTCATCTGATGTCTCCTTTCAACATGCCCTCTTTAAAAATACAGTATTTCTAAATACAATTTGTTAATTATATTTAATAAAACTTGTTATAACATAATCAATTAGATATTCGACATAAAAATGAATGAATTATGACGAAAAGAAGACGAATTTCTTTTCCTTTTGACTTTGACGTTTTTTTTGCCATATCTCGCAAAAAAAGTTAGAATATTAAGGAATGCTTTTAAGGAGGAATGTGAAATGGCTTTTGACGGTCTTTTTACTCGAGCAATGGTCAAAGAACTTGCTGATTGCCTGGTTGGCGGTCGAGTTGCAAAAATTTCTGCTCCGTATCAAAACGAAGTTATTTTGACGATTCGCAATCAAAGAAAAAACTATCCTTTACTGCTTTCAGCTCATCCCACGTATGCACGAACTCAAATTACCGAAATTCCGTATTCCAATCCGCAGACACCGACGAATTTCACGATGGTTCTCAGAAAATATCTGGAAAGCGCCAAACTTTCATTTGTCGAACAATTTGAAAATGACCGAGTAATCAACTTCGGGTTCGTTACGAGAAACGAACTCGGAGACAAACTGCCGCTTCTTTTAAGTCTTGAGATTATGGGACGCTATAGCAATTTGATCTTGGTCGATCAGGAAACGGGAAAAATCATCGATACAGTCAAGCACGTATCAATGGATCAAAACAGGTATCGAACGCTTTTGCCACAAGCAACGTATCGTTTGCCGCCTTCCCAAGGAAAAATCAATCCCTTCAAAGACGAATCAAAAGCATATTTGGAACTTCTGAGAAAGTTCCCTAATCGAGAAGTTTTGGCCAAAAACATCGTCAAAACGTATCAGGGCTTTTCAAAAGAAAGCGCGTTGATTTTGGCGGACCGCCTTCATGAAACAAGGGAGCTTGATGATGCCTTCGCTGCATTTTTAAGTGAAACCAATAATCCGCATCCGACGATTTTGGAAACCGACAAGGGCCTTGATTTTACGTGTTTCAAAGCATCGTCCGAGCATGTCGCGACCTTTGAAACGCTGAGCCTGCTGCTTGATGCCTATTATCGCGAAAAAGCTACGAGAGATCGCGTCATGTCGCAAGGTTCAAAGCTGATCCACGTCATCAAAAACGATCTGTCGCGAAACAGAAAAAAACTCGTCAAGCTTGAAAAAGAACTCAAGGCAACGGAAAACGCCGACGAATATCGCATCAAGGGCGAACTTTTAACGACCTACCTTTATCAGATCAAACGCGGAATGACTGAGGTCATGCTCAATAATTATTACGATCACGAAAAACCGGTAAAGATTTCTTTGTCGAATCAGCTCTCGCCGTCCGCCAATGCTCAAAAGTATTTCAAGCGATATCAAAAACTTAAGAATGCCGTGTCTTTCGTTACGAAGCAAATCGATCTGACGAAAAAAGAAATCGATTATCTTGAAACGATTCAGGCTCAGATTGAACTCGCTGAACCTAAAGATTTGCAAGACATCGAACTTGAGCTTGAAAAAGGTGGCTACCTTGAAACAAAAAACAAAGCAAAGAAGAAGCCTAGTCAGACAAAAAGCAGACCTGAAACTTTCGTTGCATCGGACGGAACGGAAATATCGGTCGGAAAAAACAATTACCAAAATGATCGTTTGACACTGAAAACTGCCAAAAAGGATTATTATTGGCTGCACGTCAAAAACGTTCCCGGCTCTCACGTCATCGTCAATTCGGATTCTCCAAGCGACGAAACGTTGATCGAAGCGGCAATCATCGCTGCTTATTATTCAAAATCCAGAGCATCGGCCAATGTGGCGGTTGACTTTGTACAAGTCAAAAAAATCAGAAAACCAAACGGCGCAAAGCCCGGGTTCGTTATCTATGAAGGTCAAAAAACGCTTTATGTCACGCCTGACAAAGAACTTATCGAAAAATTGAAGCATGCAAATTAAAAAAGCTTGAAGCTACGAACGTGGCATCAAGCTTTTTTGATTTATTCATCTTCCGGATCAGTTTTCTGACGGACGATCGTGACCAGACAAGGATCACCTTGAGAATCCGTGTCAAGCACGAACGATCCGTTTGAATAGCGATCGCATGACGGATGATCCGAAACGCTGAGTTCGATTTTTTCGCCCGAAGTCGTTTCGATAATCATTTTGTCCGTTTCGACGATCGGCTTGGCGAAGAAGATTCGGTGCGGGTTGCGTTTCAATTCGCGCAAAATCTGAACGCCGCGTCTGGCCCTTGAACCTGGCGGAAGCTTGTCGACCTTCATCTTCTTGAAAGCTCCGCGTTGAGTCACGATGGCGACCTCATCATGTTCACTTACCAAAGAGACGCTGACCAAGCAGTCGTCTCTTAAATCCATGCACTTGACGCCGCTTGTTCTTGCGCCCGTCGTCGGTACTTCATTCAACAAATAGCGCAGTCCGTATCCAGTACGCGTTGCACAAAAGACTTGCAGATCTTCGTTTACCGTCTCAACAAATTCGGCCATGATGACTTCGTCAGTATCAGTTTTAAGTTTGATGAAGGTCTGCGCACGCGATCTGTACGTTCGTCCCGGTTTGAGATCTTTAAGCAGCGTCTGCTTGATCATGCCTTCTTTTGTGGCAAAAACAAATGCTCCTTCTTTTTCAAGACTGTCAAACGTAAAGGCTTCGATAACTCGTTCATCATCGCTTAAACCGACCGTTTGGCTCAAATGCTCGCCGGTATCCTTCCAGCGCGAATCAACGATGTCATGAATCGGTCGATAAATGACGTTTCCCTTATTGGTAAACATCAGCAAATGATCCAAAGTATTGGCGACTTTCATCAAAATGACGACGTCTTCTTCTTTTAGGCCGTTGTCGCTTTCATCCGAAGCTTTGAACGAGCGCAACGAAGAGCGTTTTACGTATCCGTCGCGCGACACGAGCAGCATGACGTCTTCTTGAGCGACCATGACTTCGGTGTCGATTTTAAGTTCCTCAATTTCAGCTCTGATTTCAGTCAGGCGCGGCGTTCCGTATTTTTTGTCAATGGCCTTGAGCTCTTTTTTGATTACTTTGTCAAGTTCTTTGCCGTTATTTAGAATCTTGGTATATTCGACAATTTTACGTTCAAGGTCCTCGGCTTCGTTTTGCAATGCGGTAACGTCGGTATTCGTCAAACGATAAAGCTGCAAGGAAACGATGGCCTCAGCCTGCTTTTCGGTAAA
>JBHADD010000120.1:0-4050 GCA_041854925.1 Ligilactobacillus sp.
AAGATGCCACCCTTCTGAATTTTACATAACATCGACCTTATCCTAACATTGTTTTTTGAAAAATTCACGCAATAAGGCTTCAGAAAGCATAAATGTTAGCTTTTTCTCGTGTCGGAGTTTCCAGTGCCAAACACAAATCATCAAGCGTCATCTCAACGAAACATAGTTCTTTTTTCGTTCTGGAAACCGCCGTATAGGCAAGTCCATAATCAATCGCTTCAAGCACATAAACGCGTTTGGCGCCGCTTCCCTGTGCTTTATGAATCGTCAGTGCATACGCCAAGAGCAGATCTTCTTTGGCCCGCCAAACCGGTAGCTCATATTCTTTTTGGTCCGTTTTGACGATGACTTTTCCGTTTTTGTTCTTTTCGCTTGGAAGTTCCAAGGAAACAATCTTGCCAAATTCAGAGTTCGTATAGCCATACTTTTGATACTGATCATCGTTTCTGTAGAAGACGACCTCTGCTCCGACAAAAAAGCCGCCGCGCCCGTACCCGTTTTTATATTCGAACGGCACGACGTTTTGTTTGCCTTTTGAAAGCACTTTGAAAAATTGCTCGTTGATTCTGCCGACCGTTGCATTGCGATATGCGATAATCATGCAGTCCTCAAGCGGCAAGTGCTTTAGCTTGTATGCAATCATGTCGTCTGCTTTTGCCTGTTTGAAGACGTGAAGCTGCTTGAGGTTTTTCGTATTCTTATAGCGGCACTGTGCAATAAACATGCGCACCTGTTCATCCTTGCAGCGCAGGTTGGCCTGAAAATCAAAGTGGGATCCTGATTGAATCAATAGCTGCATGACGTTGCCGCATACTTCAAGCGCATCCTCGTCCTGACTGACCGGAGGAAGCTGCTTGTCATCGCCTAAAAAGATGAAGCGATAGTCGTTTCCGACGTATTGCAGCAGCGTTTTCAGCATGTCTTGCGTAACCATTGAAATTTCGTCAATCACGATGACGTCATAGTCGTCCCCGTCAATCAGCTCGCTTTGACTGTTTTCAAGCTCATAGATTACTTTTTGAATCGTCTCGTTGTGCTTGAAACCGCACTTTTCCAGATTGATTCGCGCTTTGTGCGTCGGGGCAAGCGCCAAAACCCGCTCATGATCCAAAATCTGACCCAGCGTATACGTCTTGCCGCTTCCGCCGACTCCAAGCAGGCTGATGATGCGATGATTGTTTTGAAAGATCCAATGAATGAACCTGAACTGTTCTTTTGTCGGCCGATATTCTTTTGAAGGATGCCGGAACGGCAGCTTTTGTCTGGTCGTTTGCTTCAAAAGCTTTTTGATCAACCGTTCCCCCAGACATTTTTCTTTAAGGTGCACGGTATTTTGGCAATTTTTGCCGCAAATAAAGCCGAATTCCCTCAGCTGCTCTGCATTTTCCAAAACGTGCTCGGAAGAAAGCGGCATGACCTCGCCCTGTTTCTTCAAATAAACCAGATCGTCACAGCCTTTGAGGTGACGTTTGGCCTGCGTGTCGAGCAGATCGTTTTGAAGCAAAAGCTTTTCGATCATCTCACGTGAAAAGATTTTCGTCAGCAAAAGCGCAAAAACTTTTGACTTCTCCCACTTGGTCTTGAAAAATCGATCTTCTTCCAAATAATCATTGAACGAAGAGCGCAGATACAAGCTACCGATTTTAGGCAGGTATTTTTTGTAATAGCCTCGATCGTCCAAAAGCGCAACCGACATGAACCCTTTGAACTTGACCTTTTTTGGCTTCGTGACCTCTAATTCGTGCCACTTGCCGTCGCAAAATTTCTTCTTTTGCTCGTCGGTCATCCCGTTGATGAAAAATTTCACCTTTTCATATTCCTTGAGATCCGTTTTGGCAATCGGCGTCTTGTTTTTGGCGAGTTGCAAAAATTTGAAGCGCATCTTTTTTGAAAAAGAAGTTTCATCAATTTTTGCAATTTTTTCCTTTAAGCCGGCAAGTTTTTCAGCGCCATGCCTTGATGCCTCTTGCAAAGAAGATGCCGCTTTTTCCTTATCTTGCCTGCTGACATAAATTTTTGTCAGCAGTTTCCATGCCTGCCCTTGATTTTTCTCCGTGTCGTTTTTCGTATGAAGCGTGAGAAATTTTTCCGCTTCGTCAAATTCCCGCAAAAAATAATGGCACTTGCCCAAGTAGTAGCAAACGGACAAAAAACCGGCATTTTCTTGAAAAACGTACTCAAAAAACGCCATGGCCTGCTGATAATCTTTTGCCTTGATTTTGGCGATTCCTTTTTGATACGTTTCGGCAAGCTGATCCATGAAAGCATTTCCTTTCTTAACAAATTCTTATTTCATTTATAATACTTTTTCCCAGAATAATATGATACGCTTTATCCCATAAAAGTTTCAAGGAGTGATTTTTTTGGTACGTCGCTTATTATGGTTGCTGATGTCTGTCATAAGTTTTTTGCTCCTGGTCGTCGGAATTGTTTTGCCGATCATGCCGCAAGTCCCGTTCCTTCTCGCCTTTTTGTACAGTCTTTCAAAGTTTTCGCCGCGGTTTCACAAGTGGCTTTTGAACACGAGAGTTTACCGCTGGCTAAAAGGCTTCATGAATAAAGAAAAAATCGGCATGAAACGCTTGTCAAAAAGCAAAGTCAAGATTTAAAAAAAGAGGTCGGAAACGGCCTCTTTTTTTAAATCTTGATGCCGCATACAGGTCTGCACCGCCAAAAGCAAAAACGCCCCGCATGAGCGAAGCGTTCTTTTGACGACTGCTGAAAACGAGTCTGATTTGCCGACAAATGATTCTCGTTTCCGTTGATCATTTTTCTTCCATGGCTTTTTTCAATGCCGCAGCCAATGCGCTTTCCTGCGGCTCGTCGTCTTGATTGATTTTTTTCAGCAAGCGACGTTCTTCGTGCCTGCTCATCTTCTTTTTGCCTTTTTTGCCGCCGAGTTTTTCAGTCGTTCCGTCATACTTGCAGCGGAAATATTCGCCTTTTTCTCCGGAGACGATCAGCATCTTCTTGTGGCACTGCGGACAGCGGTGATTGGAAACTCTGGCTTCGGCACGGCGTTTGTAGTCGCACTCTGCATTTGAACAGACCAAAAGCTTGCCGTCCCTGACCTTCTTTTCCTTCAAGAAAGCTCCGCATTCAGGGCATTTCTTTTGCGTCATGGAGAAGTCCTGGTACTTTTTGGTCGAATTCTTGACTTCGCTGACGAGTTTTTTCGTATCGTCTTTGATTTCTGCGATGAACTTCTGGCTTGAAAACTTGCCCAAAGCAATTGCTTCAAGCTGCTTTTCCCATTTTTCGGTCAGTTCCGGCGTCACCAGGGACGGATTGACCAGTTCGAGCAGCTGGCGGCCTTTGCGCGTTACGCGCAAAAAGTTGCCGGAGCGTTCCATTAGTTCTGACGACACGAGTTTTTCGATGATTTCTGCGCGCGTTGCCGGAGTTCCCAGACTGTATCTTTCCATCAAAGCAAGCAGGCCGCCTTCGGTCAGCGGGTTCGGTGGCGTCGTCAGCTTTTCTTTGACTTCAAAAGTTCCCTTGACTTGTTGTCCTTCTTTAAAATGCAGTGCTTCGCCCGACGTCTGCGCGTTTTCCTTCCATCCCTTTTGCAAAACGGTCGTCTTGGAAAAATTGAACCTGCGCTCGGCAAAAGAAACGGTGATTTTTTCTTTTTGCTCGCGATACTCAGGTGCAAAAAGCATTACGAACCGTCTGACGATCATTCCGTAAATTCGATGCTCATCGCTTGAAAGCTTGGCATAGTCGGGACGCTGCTCAGTCGGAATGAGCGCGTGGTGATCGGTCACTTTTTCGTTGTTGAAGACCTTTTTTTGAACGACTTTTGCGCCCTTTTTGGCATATTCCAAAGCTTCCGGCGCCATTGAGCCGACTGCCTGCAGGCGTTCCTTCATCGTCGAAATCATGTCGGTCGACAGGTACTTGCTGTCCGTTCGCGGATAAGAGACGATTTTGTGAACTTCATAAAGACTTTGCACGACGGACAAGGTCTTTTTGGCAGAATAGCCGTATTTTTCGTTCGCCGCACGTTGAAGCTCGGTCAGATCATACGGCAACGGTGCTTTTTCAGAG
>JBHADD010000121.1:0-2787 GCA_041854925.1 Ligilactobacillus sp.
AAGGCGTAATCGACCTTGGTTCCAAGGTTTTAAAGCCATACGAGGCATTTGCGGTCGAAGTGAAATAAAAAAGTTGACGAACACTTCTTCCAGTGATAATCTATAATAGTTTGCGAAATTACCGAACGTTAATTAATACTAGAACTATGTGCTTGACATAAATGTGGAGCAAGGGCTTTTGTTAGCTGAAAAACGAACTTTCGCAATAATTTGAAATGCAAAAACTAGGAAAACACAATTAATTGCATTATAATCGATGTTATGGATTGTGCGTAAATAAATCTTAGCAATGGAGGAGATTGTTTGAAAACTAGAAGAAGTGATCGTTTAATCGATATGACTCGCTACCTTTTGGAGCGCCCGCATACCTTAATTTCCCTGACGTTCTTTTCTGAACGATACGAATCGGCAAAATCATCAATCAGCGAAGATTTGGCAATTATCAAACGTACTTTTAAGCTCAGGGGGATTGGCATCCTTGAAACGATTCCCGGAGCAGCCGGAGGAGCAAGATTTATCCCGTCTATTTCGGAAGAAGAGGCACGTGCATTTATCGGTGACATGACAAAGGAAATGTCCGAAAAGGACCGTTTGCTGCCAGGAGGATACGTATATCTTTCCGATTTGCTGGGTCGTCCTGACGTTTTGCGCAAAGTCGGTCGCGTAATCGCGCGTCAATATATCGACAAGCAAATTGATGCCGTCATGACGGTTGCAACAAAGGGCGTTCCGATTGCACAGAGCGTATCCAGTTATTTGAACGTACCGTTCGTTATCGTTCGCCGTGATTCAAAAATTACTGAAGGCGCAACCGTTTCTGTCAATTACGTATCCGGTTCAAGTGAGCGAATCGAAAAGATGGAACTTTCGAAGCGCAGTTTGAAACGCGGCTCGCACGTGCTTGTTGTCGATGACTTCATGAAGGGTGGCGGAACCGTTAACGGCATGAAGTCCATGATTGAGGAATTTGAATCTGAACTTGTAGGGATCACTGTATTTGCCGAAGGATCATTTGAAGGACACCGCATGGTTGATGACTATACTTCGCTTTTGAAAGTTGACAAAGTCAATACTTTGGACAAGACGATTCATGTCAGCCCAGGTAACTATCTTGAACGAGTTTTCGGAAAATGATAATTCATTAAGATGGCATTCAAAAAGTTAAGAGGTAAAACAATGACAGCAAAATACGCAATTATTTTAGCAGCAGGACAAGGGACGCGCATGAAGTCCAAGTTGTACAAGGTTTTGCATCCCGTTTGCGGAAGACCAATGGTAGATCATGTCCTGACGCAGATTGAAAAAAACGAGATGGACAAAATCGTAACGATTATTGGTCACGGGGCAGACAAGGTCAAGGAGACTTTGGGAAATCGAACCGAGTATGCTTTGCAATCCGAACAGCTCGGAACGGGCCATGCCGTTTTGCAGGCTGAAGGCATTTTGGGCGATCTTGACGGAATGACGCTCATTGCTTGCGGAGACACGCCGCTGTTTACGGCTAAGACGTTTTCGGAATTATTCGAATATCACAAGTCAAAAGGAGCCGTTGCGACTGTTTTGACAGCACAGGCTGAAAATCCGTTTGGATATGGTCGAATCATTCGAAATGAAATCGGAATCGTTGAAAAAATTGTCGAACAAAAAGATGCCACAAAAGAAGAAGCGGCAGTCAAAGAAATAAATACCGGAGTTTATGTCTTCAATAATCGCGAATTATTCCATGCGCTTCATCAGATTAAAAACGATAATGCTCAAGGCGAGTATTATTTAACGGACGTCATGGAGATTTTCAAGAACGAAAATAAGATCGTTGCCGCATACCGTATGAAGAATTTTGAAGAATCAATGGGTGTCAATGACAGGGTTGCTTTGTCCAAAGCAACGAAAGTGATGCGTCAAAGAATCAACGAAGGACATATGAAAAACGGCGTGACGATTATTGATCCTGAAAATACGTATATCGACTGTGATGTACAAATCGGATCAGATACCGTAATTGAACCGGGCGTTTGTCTTAAAGGAAAAACGATCGTGGGAAGCGATTGTTTTATCGGAGCAAATTCAGAGATCGTAAACAGCGTTTTGGATGATGAAGTAACCGTTACGTCATCTCTGATTGAAGAAGCTCATATGCAAAAGAAAAGCAACATTGGTCCTTACAGTCATTTGCGTCCTTTGGCCGACATCGGAGAAGGAGTTCACATCGGTAATTTCGTTGAAGTCAAAAAGGCAAAAATCGGCAAAAACACCAAGGTAGGACATTTGACCTATGTTGGCGATGCTACGCTCGGGAAAGAAATCAACGTCGGATGCGGGACGGTCTTCATTAACTATGACGGTATCAACAAGCATCATACGAACGTTGGCGACTACTCGTTTATCGGCAGCGGCTCAAACATCATTGCGCCGGTTGAGGTCGGTGATCATTCCTATATTGCCGCAGGCTCAACGATTACGGACGATGTCGAACCGCATGACATGGCAATTGCAAGAGGTCGTCAGGTAAACAAGAAAGGCTATTATGATCGTTATCCTGTTGCCAAAGCGGCTGAGGAAACTGAGAAAAACGAGAAAAAATAGTAAAAAGCGTGACATTGGCTTGATTTTATCTCGGATAATGAATAAGATAATTTATAGATAATTATTTTGGAGGATACTATGTCTGAACAATATACAGGTTCAAAGCTTAAAATTTTTGCTTTGAATTCAAACAAACCATTGGCCGAAAAAATCGCTGAATCAGTTGGCGTTCCGTTGGGCAAGACGTCCGTTGACCGTTTTAGC
>JBHADD010000122.1:0-3076 GCA_041854925.1 Ligilactobacillus sp.
CGGCAAAGCCATATTGGAAATCAAATACGTCGTCGAAAACGTTTTACCGATATATTTTTGTTCAACGTGCGTTTGGATCAAACTTTGAAGCGCAATATTATACCTTGTTATGATTGCGGCCAAAAAAAACATTGCCAAAATGAGCGCTGGAGCTGAAACGGCAAACAACAGCACCATGATCAACCCACACGAAATGACCAAGCCGAGTCGTTCAACCCTTAGCGAAGTATCCAGCTTGATTTTTTTGATCGACAAAGCACCGATTATGCCTCCAACAGCCTGACATGAAATTGCAACACCGTAAACGGAAGCATTATGCAAGATTTTGGTCGTAAAATAAGGCAGCCAAACATTGATTCCCGACAGGAAAAAATTAAGAATGAAGCCTGACAAGGCCATAAACAGCAACGGTCCGCTGTTTTTAATCAATTTTATGGTTCCGAGATACCCGTTCGAATTTCCGGCCGTTTTTACACCATCGGCTTTCCGCAAACCAACCATCAACAAGGCACACAAAACAAACGATAATCCGTTTAAAAGCAACGCGCCTTCCAAGCCGATAATCTTTTTTGCAAAAAGCCACGTTGCTGCTGGCGGAATCAAAACCGTACAAAGCTGAGATGCAAAAGTTATGCTTCGATTGAATGCAACTATTCGTGTCTTCTCAACGCTGATTGACGTGATGGTTTTAAAAAGCGGCGAACTGAGATAGCTGCCGATGTTCAAAAGAAATACCAGCAAATAGACCGTCAGTGGTTTGCCAATCAGCTGTTTCTGCTCTAAAAATGCAATGCCGCATACCAAAGAAGATACTGCATTTATCATAATCAAAACCCGCAGCCTAAATGAGCTGTCCGCTAAGTATCCGCCAATAAATGAACAAATCGCTGCGGCAAGCGTCGTGAATGCCATTGTATTCCCCAATATTCTGGCTGAACCAAATATCTGGACGACCCACAAATCAATCACTGCATTAAAAAATAATGTCCCGGCCGTCGAAATTGTTTTCGACGACAGTAATGCTTTTTCCACCATATCACCTTCAAGAACAAAAAATCCCTTTAAATTAATAATGCTCTCACAATTATATCACTTTTTACTTATTTTACAATCAATAAATAATTCGTTTATTGAATAATATTTGCTAAAGATAATATCATACTGTATAAGACACCTCAAAAAACAATACGTTTTCTAAAATGTGATTTACACAATGCCCTTAGATTTTTCCCGAACAAAAAAGCACGTCCCGCATTTCTGCGAAACGTGCTTTTTTCTTCATTAAGAATTATGCGTTAGCACCATTCTTCTTGATGATTTCTTCTTGGATAGCCTTTGGAACTGGTTCGTAGTGATCCATCGTCATTGTGAACGTACCACGACCTTGTGTTGCGGAACGCAATGTTGTTGCGTAACCAAACATTTCTGCCAAAGGAACGAATGCATTAACAACTTGTGCATTGCCGCGTGCTTCCATACCTTCAACGCGACCGCGACGAGCCGTAACGTGGCCCATAACGTCACCCAAGTTATCTTCCGGAGCAACGATTTCAACCTTCATGATTGGTTCAAGGATTACGGCACCTGCCTTAGGAGCAGCGTTGCGCAATGCTAAGGATGCAGCAACCTTGAAAGCAGCTTCGGATGAATCGACTTCGTGGTAGCTACCATCATAGAGCTTAGCCTTAACGTCGATCAATGGGTAGCCTGCAAGGACACCATTTGCCATAGCTTCCTTCAAACCTTGTTCAACTGAAGGGATGTATTCACGAGGAACGACACCACCAACGATTGCGTTTTCGAATTCGAAGCCTGCACCTTCTTCGTTTGGCGTAAATTCGATCCAAACGTCACCGTATTGACCTTTACCACCGGATTGACGAACAAACTTACCTTGTGCGGAAACTTGTTGCGTAAATGTTTCACGGTAAGCAACTTGCGGTTCGCCGACCTTAGCTTCAACGTGGAATTCACGTTTCATACGGTCAACGATGATGTCCAAGTGCAATTCGCCCATGCCGGCAATCAATGTTTCGCCAGTTTCAGGGTTTGTTTCAGCCTTGAATGTCGGATCTTCTTCAGCAAGTTTTTGCAAAGCAACGTCCATCTTATCTTGGTCTGCCTTGGACTTAGGTTCAACGGAAACTTGGATAACAGGATCAGGGAATTCCATTGATTCAAGAATCAACGGATGCTTTGGATCCGTCAGAGAGTCACCTGTTGTCGTATCTTTCAAACCGATAGCAGCAGCGATGTCGCCAGAGAACACTTCTGGGATTTCCTTACGGTGGTTGGAGTGCATTTGGAGAAGACGACCAACACGTTCACGCTTGCCCTTTGTGGCATTCAATACGTATGAACCAGCTTCCAAAGTACCTGTGTAAACACGGAAGAATGTCAAACGACCAACGAACGGATCAGTTGCGATCTTGAATGCCAAACCTGCAAACGGCTTGTCATCATCGGCAATCAAATCTTCTTCTTCATCCGTATCTGCATTCGTAGCCTTGTATGGCTTAACGTCAAGAGGTGATGGAAGGTAGTCGTTGACACCGTCAAGCATCATTTGAACACCCTTGTTCTTGAAGGCAGAACCTGCAAATACAGGGTATACGTCCAAGCTGAGCGTTGCTTTACGGATAGCAGCCTTGATTTCTTCCTTTGAGATTTCTTCGCCGCCAAGATATTTTTCCATGATTTCGTCATCAACGTCAGCCAATGCTTCGATCATTTGATCACGGCGTTCTTCAGCTTCTGCTTTGTATTCTTCAGGAATATCAACAGTATCCCACTTTGAACCCAATTCGTCTTCGTCATAAAGGTCAGCCTTCATTTCAACCAAGTCGATAACACCTTCGAAGTTGTCTTCAGCACCGATTGGCATTTGAACAGGCAATGGGTTTGCTTGGAGACGATCCTTGATCGTGCTTACCGAGTAATCGAAGTTGGCACCGATTTTATCCATCTTGTTAACGAAAACGATACGTGGAACGCCGTATGTCGTAGCTTGACGCCAAACGTTTTCTGTTTGTGGTTCTACACCGGATTGAGCATCCAAAACAACTACGGCACCATC
>JBHADD010000123.1:0-3543 GCA_041854925.1 Ligilactobacillus sp.
AGACCAAGGGCCAAGCCGCCATGAGGAGGAAATCCGTAATCAAGTGCTTCCATGAACCAGCCGAATTGTGCTTCAGCGCTTTCCTTCGTGAATCCAAGTGCTTTGAACATCTTTTCCTGGATATCGCGACGATGAATACGAATCGAACCGCCACCAAGCTCATAACCGTTCAAAACGATGTCATAGCTTTGAGCATGACATTTATGCGGATCTGTTTCAAGCAGACCCAGATCTTCTTCGTTTGGCATCGTGAACGGATGATGAGCTGCGATATAGCGTTCAAATTCCTCGCTGTATTCAAACAACGGCCAGTCAACGACCCAAATGAACGCAAATTTGGAATTATCGATCAGGTCAAGTTCCTTTGCGATCGAAACGCGCAAATATCCAAGAGAATCGGCAACGACCTTGCGATTGTCGGCAACGAACAACAACAGGTCACCAGCTTTGGCACCGGTTGCTTCTTTGACCTCTGCTTCCTTTTCTTTGAAGAACTTGGAGACGGGACCGGCCAGACCTTCGTCCGTTATTTTCATCCAAGCCAAGCCTTTGGCGCCAAAACGCTTGATGTATTCCTGCTTTTCTTCGATCTTTTTGCGCGAATACTTGTCGGCACCGCCAGGAACGACGATAGCTTTGACCTGACCGCCGTTCTCAAGTGCCGAATCAAAGACCTTAAAGCCGGCACCTTTGACGACTTCTGCCATATCCTGCAATTCCATGCCAAAACGAATATCCGGCTTGTCTGAACCGAAACGATCCATCGCTTCGTTCCAAGTAATCTGCTTGATCGGCGTTTCGATTTCGATGCCGAGAGTTTCTTTCATGACTGCTTTCAGCAGGCCTTCCGTCATTTCGCGAATTTCATCAGCCGTCATGAATGACATTTCCATATCGATCTGAGTAAATTCAGGCTGACGATCACCACGCAGATCTTCATCACGGAAGCAGCGCGCAATTTGATAATAGCGATCATATCCTGCCCCCATCAGCAATTGTTTGAAAAGCTGCGGTGATTGCGGAAGCGCGTAGAAATGTCCCGGATAAACGCGCGAAGGCACCAGATAGTCGCGGGCTCCTTCAGGTGTCGAACGCGTCAAATAAGGCGTTTCGATATCGAGAAAGTGATTTTCATCCAAATAACGATGAACGGTTTGCGTAATTCGATTTCTGATCATCAAAGAACGTTGCATTTCAGGACGACGCAAATCGAGATAACGATAACGCAGACGAGTGTCATCGGTTGCCGTTGTATCGTCTTCGATACTGAACGGAGTCGTTTTTGCTTCGTTTAAAATCGTGACTTTGCTCGTTTCAACTTCAATTTTGCCGGTTTTCATATTCGGGTTGACAGCATTGTCGACACGACTGACGACCTTGCCAACGATTTCGATTACGTATTCGCTTTTAAGCGTTTCGGCAATTTTGAATGCTTCTTCTGAAATTTCACGACTGAAAACAAGCTGAACCAATCCTTCACGATCACGAAGGTCTGCAAAAATCAAATTTCCCAAATTGCGGCTTTTTTGTACCCAGCCTTTCAAAACCACTTCTTGACCGAGATACTTTTCATCGACCAAGCCAGCGTATGTCGTTCGCTTCATTAATATCTTCCTTTCCTACTTTGCAATTTTCGCAAAGTCTTCATAAACATCATTTAAGGAAACGCTTATTTCTTCGCCTGTTTCCATCTTCTTCAAATTAGCTTTTCCTTCGGCAAGTTCCGTTTCGCCAACCGTCAAGGTATACTTGGCGTCAAGCTTGCTTGCCGTCTTAAACTGCGCCTTTGGCTTGCGCGACAGATAATCGCGATCGGCACTGAATCCTTGGCGTCTCAATGACATTGCAATCTTAAGCGTTTCGGCATTCGTACTTTCTCCAATGCCGACAACGTAAACATCAAGATCATTTTCGATGTCAAATGCATCTTCTTCTGCCTCCAAAATAAGCAGCAAACGCTCAACGCCAAGACCAAAGCCGATCCCAGACGTTTCAGGTCCGCCAAGCTGTTCAACCAGACCGTTGTAGCGTCCGCCGGCACAAACGGTCGTCCACTTGCCTGAAAAGACCTTGGAATCGCTCATGATTTCAAAAATCGTATGGTTGTAGTAATCAAGGCCGCGAACCATGTTTGAATCGATTTCGTATTCGATGCCAAGGTCGTCAAGCAACGATTTAACCGTTTCAAAGTGCTTTTTTGCATCGTCCGTCAAATAATCGAGAATTGACGGTGCTCCTTCAACGATTTTTTGATCGCCTTCATCTTTTGAATCCAATACGCGCAACGGATTTTTGTGAAGACGTTCTTTTGAATCATCTGAAAGTTCTGCTTCAAACGGTTCAAGATAATCAATCAAAGCTTGTCGATAAGCCGCGCGCGACTCATTGTCGCCAAGCGTGTTCAAAGCAAGCTTGAGACTGTTCAACCCAAAACTCTTGAGAAGTTCGATCGCCATTGCGATGACTTCAACGTCAAGCGTCGGATTGTCGACGCCGAATGCTTCGACGCCGATTTGATGAAATTCGCGGAAACGTCCGGCTTGCGGGCGTTCATAGCGAAACATCGGTCCGATGTAATATGTCTTGAACGGCTTTTGAACTTCCGGTCCGTAAAGCTTGTTTTCAACATAGCTGCGAACGACCCCGGCAGTCCCTTCAGGACGAAGCGTAACGTGACGATCGCCTTTGTCAAAGAAATCATACATTTCCTTTGTCACGATGTCCGAAGTTTCGCCAGACGTTCTTGAAAAGACCTCAAAGTTTTCAAAAATCGGCGTTCTCATTTCCTGATAGCGAAATTTCTTGAATAATGCACGTGCCTTTTCTTCGATAAATTGCCATTTTTCGGAATCGCCCGGCAAAATATCGGCAGTGCCCTTTGGACGTTGGTACTTCATTTTTAATTCCTCCTGTTGATTTTCCGGCAACAAAAAAGCCCCTATCGACCATCTCTGATCGACAAGGGCGCAAAAGCACGGTACCACCTTGGCTTATAAACTCAGGGATAACGCGCCATGTCGCGGTGCTCTCATCAAGCACGCCTCGAAAGTGTCTTTCGAAAAGTCGAGCCGTTGGACTTTGCAGCATCCGTCCACTCTCTGTGCGGTCTTCTTTCCTACTCCTCTTTTTCACCGGTTCATTTATGATAAATACAGTGTACTAAATATCAAATGTTAAGTCAAGCGTTGTTACGGCTTGTTTTTATTGAACAAGCAAACACATCTCACCTGATTGGCAAACCTTTAGCTTCTGCTAACGCCATTTTATTGGGACCGCCATTAAAGCCGCTCAAAGACAACCACATCATAGTCATCTTTAGCCATGTTTGCACCTCTTAAACACGTTATGGAAAAAATAAAAGCACCCTTACGGATGCTTAGATTTTAATTCTTCTTGTTCTTCTCTACGCAGTTTTTCAACATAATCTTTCAACTCTTTTGCTCTTTCTTTTTGAAGACGCAGTTCTTCTTCGGTATAGTCATCGTAAGATTCTGAATCAATTCGTTCCTGATAATATTTTCGAGCCAATTCCTTACTTAACAT
>JBHADD010000124.1:0-5452 GCA_041854925.1 Ligilactobacillus sp.
CATTGCCGCACCGGCATATGGAGCAAGCCACAACAACGGAGCCGGTGAAGAAGGACCGGCTGAAACAACAATCGTGTAATCCATTGCGCCATACTTGCGCAAAGTTTCAACCTGCGTGCGCACGGTTGATTCCTTTTGACCAATTGCAACGTAGATACAAATCATGTCCTGACCTTTTTGGTTGATGATCGTATCAATAGCAATTGAAGTTTTACCTGTCTTGCGGTCACCGATAACCAATTCACGTTGGCCGCGACCGATCGGAACCAAAGCATCGATCGCTTTGATACCTGTTTGCAAAGGTTCCGTAACAGATTGACGGTCCATAACGCCGGGAGCTTTATGCTCGACTGGACGTGTCTTATCTGTCTTGATTTCTCCTAAACCGTCGATAGGTTGTCCCAATGGGTTAACAACGCGCCCGATAAGAGCATCACCTACAGGGACTTCCATGATGCGGCCGGTACGCTTAACAGTATCGCCTTCGCGAATACCCTTGAAACTACCGAGAACAACGATACCTACATCGTTGGCTTCCAAGTTTTGAGCCATTCCGTATGTACCGTCTTCAAATTGAAGCAGTTCACCGGATAAGGCATTATCAAGCCCGTTTGCACGTGCAACACCGTCACCGACGTATGTTACGGTACCAACTTCATCAACGGTAAGCTCATCTTTGTAATTTGCTAATTGTTGCTTGATAAGAGCACTGATTTCCTCAGCCTTAATGCTCATAAAAGTCTCACCTCTTTAAAAATCACTTTAATAACAGACGCTTGATGCTTTCAATCCTTGACTTGATCGAGCCATCATAAACGCAGCTTGCGGATTGCATCACCACGCCTCCGATGATATCAGGATCAACTACTGAATCAATCAGGACTTTTTCGGCACCAACAACATTAGCAAACGAAGATGCAAGTTTTTCTTTTTGATCTTCATCCAATTCGATCGCAGTCGTCACTTTTACGCGCACTGTTTTTTCGAATTCGTCGTTCAATCTGTTAAATTCATCGATGATGTCTTCAAGGTTTGCAATTCGTCCATAGTCAAACAACATGTCCAAAAGATTCGTTGTAACCTCTGAAGCTCCATCTGTAACATGCTTGATCATGGCAAGTTTGTCTTCTTGTTTGATTGAAGGGCTCGTCATGAACGTGATAAATTTTGGTTCTGCGTTGATAATTTTCTTGATTTCCGCCAACTCCAAAAGAACATCCGAACGAACACCCTTTTCCTGAACGACTTCAAACAAGGCTTTACCATAGCGCTTAGCTACTGTCTGTTTATCTAATGCCATTTTGCTTCCCCAACCCTTCGATGTATGAGTCTACCAAGGCTTTTTGATCCTCAGCATTCAATTCCTTTTGAATGATCTTAGAAGCAATTTCAATAGATAATTCAGCTACGTCGTTTTTAATGCCTGACATAGCTTCTTGACGTTGTTGTTCAATGTCTTTTTTTGCATTGTCTTTCATCGTCTTGACTTCTGACTGAGCAGAACCAACGATGCTTGCTTTTTGCTGTTCGCCGTTTTGCTTCGCACGATCGATAATCTTTGAAGCTTCAACGTGAGAATCTTTTAAAGCTTCTTCACGTTGTGCGGCCAACTCTTCGGCTTTTTTGCGTGCATCTTCAGCAGAATCGATATCATTTGCGATTTTATTTGCACGCTTTTCCATCATCTCAGTTACTGGTCCCCAAGCAAAATGCTTGACGGCTGCAATCAAGACTACAAATGTCAGCAAATAGAAGAGAAAGTCGCCCCATTGAACACCTTCAGCAGCACCGATTAAAAATGTTGCATTCATCTATTGACACCTCCTAATCTGACAATACCTAAAAACATATTGATAGATATAGGATTACTTGTTCAACAACATGAATGAAATAACAACGGCGATAATAGGAACGGCTTCGATCAAACCAACGCCGATGAACATCGTCGTACGCAATTGACCAGAAAGTTCCGGCTGACGTGCCATTGATTCAAGCGTCTTTGAAATTACAAGACCGTTACCAATACCTGTACCGATAGCAGCGAAACCTGCGGCAAGACCCGCACCGAATAAAGCTAAACCTGTTGCCATAATATAAAATCCTCCTCGATTTTCCTATGTGTTATTCTTTTTCGACCTTTTGAGACATATAAACCATTGTCAACGTTACAAAGACGTAGGCCTGGATCGAACCAATAAATACTGAGAAACCTTGCCAAACCATTTCAAGCGGAAAGGCCGGAATCAATGTCCATGGTGCAGCCGCTTTTCCCAATTGTTGATAAATTACGGTCAGCAAAACTTCACCAGAATAGATATTCCCGTAAAGACGCAAAGCCAATGTCAAGAAATTCGTAAATTGTTCGATGATATTAATCGGGAACAATGCGGGCATCGGACTGAAATAAGAATTCTTTATATAACCCTTAAACCCGAATTTCATGACACCCATCAAGTGGGACAGCAGCAATACAGCGAAGGCAAGTGTCAAAGTTGTCGCCGTAGAAGCAGTAGGACTCTTGATGTAGGTGATGCCACCAACGTTGACTTGGAAAATCAAACCAAGCTGGTTGGAGACGAAAATGAACATAAAAAGCGTAAACGCCAAAACGCTATACTTCTTGCCCTCTTCATCAGGAATTGCGCTTTTGACAATTCCGTTGGTGAAATCAATTGCCCATTCAAGAACGTTCTGTTTCCCGGTTGGTTTCATCTCCACCTTTCGAGACAGCCAAAAGACTAAGAAAAATACGATAAGTGCTGCAACGAAACCCGACAGACAGTTGCCGACATTGAAAGGAATACCAAAAAGCTTCAATACTTGAGCTTCATCACTCACAAAGTCTCACCTCTTTTCAATTGTGATCAATACGGTTAAACATCTTTGGTCGAACCATAAGGATAAAGCAAGACAAAGACACAAAAATATCTTTGAATACAACTGAAATAATACCACCATTTACGTGAAAATACAAAGCAGAAAAAATAGGTTTTTTCATGGTATTTTCGCGAAAGGTTGTGAAGAAATACGTATAAAGACTGATGAAAATGTGCATTTTCAAGGAATTGTAACGTTTTCAAGACGATTTCAAATTCATTTCTTATTTTCAGAATTTTCTGACATTTTGCCTATTTTGTTCCAAATAAACGGTCGCCTGCATCTCCCAATCCCGGAACGATATAGCCGTCTTCATTTAAATGATCATCCAAAGAAGCAGCGAAAATATCAATGTCCGGATGTGCCTCTCGTAAAGCTTTGACGCCTTCAGGAGCCGCCACCAGACAAACGAATTTGATGGACTTGGCACCGCGTTTCTTCAAAGCATCAACGGCCATGATTGCAGATCCGCCCGTTGCAAGCATCGGATCGACGATAAACATGTCTCGATCGCCAAGATCTCCGGGCATTTTCACAAAATATTCGTGCGGCTGAAGCGTTTCTTCATCACGATACATCCCGATATGTCCGACTTTTGCTGCCGGAATCAAATTCAAAATTCCTTCGACCATTCCAAGTCCCGCGCGAAGAATCGGAACAACGACGACTTTCTTTCCGGCAAGACGCTTCTTGACCGTCTTGCCCATCGGCGTTTCGATTTCAACGTCTTCAAGCGGCATGTCTCTTGAAACTTCATATGCCATCAGCGTTGCAATTTCATCGACGACCTGTCGAAATTCGCGCGTTCCGCAATCCTTTTCTCGAATAATCGTTAATTTGTGTTGAATCAATGGATGGTCCAAAACCTCGAATTTTCCCATGATATCTACCTGTCGTATAAAATGCGGACAACCATGGCCCCGTATGGTTATTCGACCATGCTTGAGAAAGAAAGTACGACCTTTCCTTTCCTTAGTTGTTTTTGCCGCAAACATCGCATCAGATATCCCGACCAGAAATTAGTCGGAATCCGTTTTTGCATGATTATAGCCAGCAGTAATATCCACCCCGCATTCTACTCTTTCTGTGGATATTTGCCGTTTTCTGACACTTGACCTTTCTGGTCCTGCTTGTCTTCACATAATAATTTTAGCCGAAACAAGGCATTTTTTCTATAAAATTACACCAAAAGAGAGTCCCCGAATCATCGGGCACTCCCAAAATTAATTTTCGTCAAAAAAAACGTTCCCGGCAGACTTTCTCAGCCGATTCATGTATGCTTCGCCAAGTCCGATCTCTTCCACTCCTGCACACAAAATGAAATCGACTTTTTCTTCGGAATCAAAATAACGCAACCCGTCAAACAGGCGTCGGCTGGCATCAGAAACCGAGTCTCCCAAGCTATATGACAGTTTCTTTGGAAGCTCTGCATTTTTCAAAACTTCATTGAATGCCATTACGCCGACTCTTTCTTGCTTGTTTTTGCGCCACAAGAGCGCCTTGTCCCAATCGTCTGCTTTGACGATCAGAACCTGAGCATCCGGCGCATAGTGTTTATACTTCATTCCAGGAGCCTTAGGAACTTCTTTCAAACCGACCTTGTGCTTGTCCGACAAAACGTTTTCTTTAAGCACTTCCTCAAGCTGCTCGACGGTCACTGCGCCAGGTCTCAAAACAACCGGATGTTCCGAACTCAGATCAATGATTGTGGATTCGACTCCGACCTGCGTCGGTCCATCATCCAAAATTCCGGCAATCCGCCCTTCCAAATCATGATAAACGTGCTGTGCGGTCGTTGGACTCGGTTTTCCGGAAGAATTGGCGGAAGGACCGACGATGGGAACGCCGGACAATTCGATCAGCCTAAGCGTTGCTTTATTTTGAGGCATGCGAAAAGCGGCCGTTTCCAGTCCGCCAGTGACTGCTTTGGAGAGCGACCCTTCTTTGATTTTCAAAATCATCGTCAACGGTCCAGGCCAAAAAGCATCCATCAGTCTAACCGCTTTTTCCGGCAAGCTTTCAACATACCCTTCGACCATTTGTCGTGAAGAAACAGTTACGATCAAAGGATTGTCGGAAGGTCGTCCTTTTGCCAAATACACTCTCTTGACCGCTTGCTCGTTCGTTGCATCTGCACCGAGACCGTACACTGTTTCGGTCGGAAACGCGACCAATTCGCCCAAGCGCAGTTCGTTTGCCGCTTCCTCGATTTCATCGATTGTATAAATTTTAGTAATCAGCATCTTTTCCCCTTTCCACGCTCAAAAACGAACTCTGACCATCCGATCATGTCCGGCTTCGTCTTTTTTAAGCGTAACTTCTGCTTTAGGATAAGCATTTTCAAACATTTCGACCACGGCTTTGCCCTGTAAAAAACCAATCTCAAGGTACAAGCTGCCGTCGTTTCTCAGGTGATCTTCTAGCTGGCAACAAATTTTTTGATAAATTGCAAGACCGTTGTTTCCAGCAAACAAAGCCACTTCTGGTTCATGTTCGATCACGCTTTTATCCATGTACTTCTTTTCTGATTGGGCAATGTATGGCGGATTTGACACGATGATGTCAAATTTACCGG
>JBHADD010000125.1:0-3220 GCA_041854925.1 Ligilactobacillus sp.
CCTGTTGTTTTCTTTTGAATTGCAGCATTCTTCAATGTTAAAATTTGATTGAAGATATTTAGCTTGAGGTGATTTTTTTGAAAGCTGTAAAGATTATTGTCAAAGGCCTCGTTCAAGGCGTTGGTTTCAGATACACGACTAAGATGTTGGCCGATGAATTGAAAATCAAAGGAAAAGTCGTCAACATGCCTGACGGATCGGTCTATATTGAAGCACAAAGCACTGACGAAGCTTCTTTAGAACAATTCATTGCCGGGGTGGAAGCTTCCCCTTCTCCGGCAGGACGTGTTGATAAGATCGAAGTTTCAGAGATGAAACCAAAGGAATACTCTCGTTTCAGCGTCATGTATCGATGAACTTGAAAATATTCATTTTTTAAGATATATTTATAGGGATACCTGTAATTATGAAAGGATAATGATACTTTGAAGAAGAAAAAATTGTTGGCCATTGCCATGACTCTGACTGCAGCTTCTGTCGTCTTGTCCGGTTGTGTTCAACGTACGAGTTCAGGAAAACCATACGGATTTGTATATGACTACATGGCAGTTCCGACGCAGCATTTCCTGGTTTGGCTTTCAAACCTCATGGGCGGAAGCCTTGGGTGGGCAATTATCTTGCTGACGTTCGTCGTCCGCTTGATTTTAATGCCTGTCATGCTGAAGCAATCAAGAAACGCAACGATTCAGCAAGAAAAAATCAGTCATCTCAAACCATTGATGGATGACATCGCCAAGCGCCAACAAGCAGCTCAAACAGACGCTGAAAAAATGGCAATCAGTCAGGAACTCATGTCTCTTTACCGTGATAACGGCCTTTCGATGACAGGAGGCATCGGGTGCCTGCCTCTATTGATTCAGATGCCGATTTTTGCCGCTCTGTATGCCGCCATCCAGTATTCGCCTGAGCTTTCCAAGTCATATTTCTACGGCATAAACCTGGGACACAGCAGCATTATCCTAACGATACTTTCATTTGCGGCTTATGCCTTGCAAGGATGGCTTTCCATGCTCGGCATGCCTAAAGAACAGCGCAAACAGATGCAAATGATGATGTTCATGAGTCCTGCAATGATTACGGTGATGACTTTTGTTTCGCCTGCCGGACTTGGACTATACTTTTTCGTCGGTGGCGTGTTCGCCTGCATTCAAACATTGATTATCAATTCAATGAGGCCAAAAATCAAACAGCAAATCGCTGAAGAACTCAAAAAGAACCCGCCTAAGAAGGTTGTCTTGCCTAAAAAGCCTGCTCCGGCAAAAGCAGACATTGCAAAAAAACAGGCAAAAGCCAATCGTAATGCTGGAAAACAGAGAAATCGCAAATAATATTCACAAAAAAAGACAGTGTCACGTTTAATGTGCGGCACTGTCTTTTTGATTTGTCTAAAAATTCCGCTTATCCATCAATTTTGTGATGTAAAATGCAGAGGATGCAGTCTGCTTTCAGTTATTTGCTTTTCTGCATCAATTCTTCAAATTTATCAATCGCTCTTGCCGGTCCGGCAACCAAAATGCTGTCATTTTCATACAAAGCGTCTCCGGCAGACGGAAGCACCATCTCTTGTCTGCTATGTGCCAAGGCGATAACGTTTAGCCCGTAGTGATCGCGAAAATCCATTTCAGCCAATGACTTACCAACAAACGCTGAATTTGTAATCAATATCTCTGCTAATTTGAAATTGGCATCCAGGTCAAGATAGTCAACCATGTTTTTTGATGTCAGACTCCGCCCAATGCGAACCCCCATATCGCGCTCAGGGTGAACTACCCGATCAACACCTAATTTCTCAAGCACTTTTGCATGATACTCATTTTGAGCTTTGGCCGTAACATATTTAACGCCCTGTTCTTTGACCATCAAAGTTACTAAAATGCTTGCCTGAATATCTTCACCAATTGCAACGATTACATGATCAACGTTTCTGATTCCAAGCGAACGAAGCACGTCTTCATCCTGCGCATCAGCCACGACGGCTTGAGTTGCAATATCCTTATAATCATTGACGCGAGATTCGTATTTGTCAATTGCCAAAACTTCTTGTCCCGCATCGGCCAAAGTTTTGCAGACGCTTCCTCCAAAACGTCCCAATCCGATAACCGCAAAAGTTTGTTTCTTCATTGTGACGGTTCACCCTTTCAAAAAAGGCGGAATGACCAAAAGTCCTTCCGCCTCGCCAATATCGTCTTAATTGCTAATATTCCAACAATGCCAAAGTATCATAGTCTTTAAGCTTTTCGCGGCCGTTCAGAGCTTTGAGCTCAATAATGAAGGCACATCCAACAACTTCACCGCCAAGCTGATTGACAAGATCAATCGTCGCACCGATCGTGCCGCCGGTTGCAAGCAAATCATCTACAACTAAAACCTTTTGACCCGGTTTGATTGCATCCTTATGCATATACAGCGCTGAAGTCCCATATTCAAGCGTGTACTTAGCCTCGACCGTTTCTCTTGGGAGCTTTCCGGCTTTTCTTGCAGGCGCAAAGCCAACGCCGAGTTCATATGCAACGGGACATCCAACGATAAAGCCTCTAGCTTCAGGGCAAACGACCATTTCAACGCCCTTGTCCTTTGCAAATTGAACGATTCTGTCCGTTGCTTGACGATATGCTTCACCGTCAGCCATTAATGGAGTAACATCTCGGAAAATAATTCCCTTTTCAGGATAATCCGGGATACTTGCGATGTAGTTGTTTAAATCTAATGCCATTTTGTAAATCTTCCTTTCACCAACAGCTGCAATTACTGCATATTTTGAAGGAGCCAGGCTTTCACGTCGGCTTCTGAACCAGCTATAAGCAGCCGTTCCACTTCCATGCGTTTTTTACGCGCCTGGTAAGTTTTGGTGTCTTCAAGATTATGGTGCTTAATTTGCTTCATCCCACTTAAAGACCCATTTTCTATTTTAACAAATCCAGCGTCAAAAAACACCTTTAATATAAAAATCAAATCTGATTTCTTTATTTTAAAATATGCGCTGATCCTGTCAAGGTTTTTCGTAATCGGATAATTGTCCAAATTACGGATCTTACGATATACTTGTGCAAAAACCTCACGTGAAGGAATGCCATCCATATACACATTGTCATTTTGATAGAAAATAGCGCGCACGCTCTTGGCTTTGATATGCTTTATTCCATGCATCAGCTGTGCGTAATTGATCGGACAATCGACAAAAGCAACCTTGTCTGCCGAAACAGCATCCATATTTCGGCAG
>JBHADD010000126.1:0-2765 GCA_041854925.1 Ligilactobacillus sp.
AGGGCAAGATTTGGTCTTGCCCTGCTTTTTTTGGAGGAATTTTTTTGGCAGGAAAGTTTTATGCAGTTGCATCAGGAAGAAAGACCGGCATTTTTAAGACTTGGGCCGAGTGCGAGGCTCAGGTAAAAGGTTTTTCCGGGGCAAGATACAAGAGCTTCCAAACTTTAGAAGAGGCACAGCGGTTTGTTGCCGGCAAAAACGAGCAGAAGCTAAAAACATCCGGTGCTGAAGTCGGCACTGGATTTAAACCGGAAATCGTAATTTATACTGATGGCGGTTCCCGGAATCACGGCAACAGGCTCGGTCAGCACGTCAAGTCGAATGACAAGGCCGCGTGGGCTTTTTTGGCTGTAAAAGGCAAGCGGGAAGTGGCAAAATCCGGCAGCGAATACGGTGCGACGAATAATCGCATGGAAATCATGGCCTTCAGAAATGCTCTGATGTGGCTTGATTATTACCGATTAAACGACAAGCGGCTGCTGTTCGTGCTTGATTCAAAGTACGTGCTCGATGCGGTGACGAAACGCTGGATTTTTTCATGGTCCAAAAAGGGGTGGAAAACAGCCTCAGGAGAACCTGTCAAAAATCGTGAACTTTGGGAAGAAGTCTTGGAATTGCTCAAAAAGTTCAAGAATGCAAAGTATGTCTGGACCAAAGGCCATGCAGACAATTACGGAAACAATAAAGTTGATCGTCTGCTGAACGAAGAAATGGATAGAATGTAATTGATTTTGTGCTATAATAAAGTCGAATTCAAACATTTAAGGAGTGATTAGTATGGGCGAGAAGCTGAATGGTGATTTTGAAATCGAACCGAAAATCTTTACCAAGATTTTGGTGGCCGTTGACGAAGATGATTCGCAATCATCCATCAACGCATTCAACTATGCCGTGACGACGGCTAAACGCTTGAATGTTCCCTTGGGAATCGTTTCGATTCTTGAAGTCGGTGATTTCAACATTTTTGATACGTTGAGTCCTGAAGTTTTGGACGAAAGACGAGCACAAGTTGCTGATGACCTTTCTCACTATTTCAATAAGGCACGCTCGTTTGGCGTCAAAGACGTAACGGCATATTCGGGTGAAGGCAAACCGGGCGTCGTTATCATCAATGATATTTTGCCTGACGTTAATGCTGATTTGCTTGTTTGCGGTTCCAAGACAAAGCCTCTTACAGGTCGCAAGAGGGTCTTCTTGGGATCACAAGCCAGCTATATGTCTCAAAACGCTCCTTGTTCCGTGATCGTCGTAAGATAAGGAACATTTGGATGATTAATGCGGAATTTTCGCGGGTGAAGCGAAGGTTCCGCTTTTTTGCATTAAAAATGCAGAGCAGGTTGATGCGATGTTGTTGCATTGCATCGGTTGAAGGAACGTGGGAAGCGTTGTTTGGTCTACTTTGGGTGTTTGCACTGCATTTAGCGAGAGCGGTAGAATATTTTCAGAATTAAATGCACTAAAAAAGAGTCTGGGAAAAGAGTCCCTTTTCAATTTTGATACATGGAAATGAAAACAGACTTATTTCCATCATGATGAAAGGAAAATTTTCCCGCATACGAAAAAACCGGATGAGATTTGCATTGATTGCAAATCATCCGGTTTTTTAATTTGAGGCACAGTTTTTTCAAAGCCTCTTTGCCAGTCGACTCAATTAGTAAAAAATTTTAAAACCTCATTTTCCGTCAAAGTGTCTTTTTCTTTGCCGCTTTTATCAAGCACAATTTTGCCGTCGTTCAAGATAATCATGCGATTGCCGTATTTCAAAGCGTCTTTTAAGTGGTGCGTGATCATGATGCAGGTCAGCTGTTTTTCTTCGATCGTATTTTGAGTAAGCTCCATCAGCTGCTGACTCGTTTTGGGATCAAGCGCTGCCGTATGCTCGTCAAGCAGCAAAATTTCAGGATTGCCCATCGTGGCCATCAAAAAACTCAAGGTTTGTCTTTGTCCGCCTGAAAGATCGCCGGTGAAAGTGTTGAGCCTTTCTGAAAGACCGTTTGGCAATTTTTTTGTCAGTTCGCTAAATTCAGGGAGCACATTGTTCAGACCGCGCAGTTTCAAGCGGCGCTTTTGGCCGCGGCGCTTTGCCAAAAGAAGATTTTCTGCCACCGTCATTCGTGGTGCCGTGCCTGCTTTGGGATCTTGGAAGACCTGCGAAATGAAGCGGGCACGTTTGACGACTGAAAGTTTCGTGACGTCGTTTCCGGCAATTTTGAGCAAGCCGCTTCTTGGGGAAAGCGAACCGTTGATGACGTTTAAAAGAGTTGATTTGCCAGCCCCGTTCGTGCCTAACAAAGTAATGAAGTCGCCTTTTTTGACGTTTAGGCTGATATTTTTTAAAATCTCTTGTTCTTCGGAAGTTCCTTCATTGACGCAAGTCGTGACGTTTTGCATTTCTAAAATATTTTCGCTCATGGGCGCTCAACTGCTATATAAAGTGTAGAATAATATGGAATTGTAAAACGTTTTCCCATATTATTCAGAAAGAATATAGCTTTTCCTTTCTTAATTTTATTTGCTGCTGTCAGCACCAGTCTTCCCATATCCTGACGTGAGGGTAATGAAGTGACCGGATCTTGCAGCTTAAGGGTGTAGCCCACCCCTTTTGATTTTTTATATCAATACCAACAAATTCATGACCGCATTTTCATCTTTGTCCATGACGGCACCTCATTCATAACAAACGTATTCGTTATGCCTGGTTTTATGTTTCATGTTGCCGTCAAGACTGATTTTGTCATCACCAGTCTTGACGAATCCGCATCGGG